>NZ_WHOV01000152.1:0-10871 GCF_009765395.1 Pseudomonas sp. BAV 4579
ACGGCGGCGGGGCGGTGAGGGGGCAAGGTTGAAGTCTGGATGTTGGGCTTCGCTGTGCTCAGCCCAACCTACCGCATCTTTCGTGAGGAAGAAAAAGCCCGGCATGTGCCGGGCTTTTTGCGTTCTGGAGAGGGCTCAAGCGGGTTCGGGCAGGGCCAGGTCGCGTTTGGCGATGTATTTCCAGTCGGCTTCGTCGATGTAGATGCCACCGGCGCCGCTGCCGCCTTCGAGGTCGATGGCGACCTGGGCGCTGACCTGGGGTTTGACGCTGGCCAGGATGGGCACGAAGCCCAGTTGCTGACTGGTTTCGATCAGCGCCTGCTGGTTGCGTTCGTCGATGTCGGCGGCTTCGTCCAGGTAGTAGGGCAGGCGGATCTTGGCGGCCTGCTCCCGGTCCATCAGGTGCAGCAACAGGTACATGTTGGTGAGTGCCTTGATGGTCATGGTGGTGCCGTTGGAGGCGGCGCCGTCGATGTCGGTGTGCAGGATCGGCTGGCCGCCCTGCTTGGTGATCTCGAAGGCCAGTTCGAAGAGGTCCTTGAGGCCGAGCTGGTTGCCGTTGGCGGCCACCAGGCGTGCCAGGTATTCCTTGGCGTCCTCGTTCTTCTGGTCCTGGCTGCTGTCCTGGGTGAGATCGAAGACCGAGAGGGTTTCGCCTTCCTCGTACTGACCCGCGCTGTGGATGATCTGGTCGATGTGCTTGAGTGCCTCCTTGTTCGGCGCCAGGACGATGCGGAAGCTCTCCAGGTTGGAGACCTGCTTGCGATTGATCTCGCGGTTGAACAGCTGCAGCTGGTGTTCGAGGTTGTCGTAGTCGCTACGGATGTTTCTCAGGGTCCGGGCGATGTCGGTGACGGCGGCGCGGCGGGCCTTGGCCAGCGTCAGGGCTTCGTCCTGGCGATGGGCATAGGCATTCACCAGCAGCTGCAGGCGGCGCTCGGGATCTTCCTCGTTGTCGAACTTGGCGACGCCCTTGAGGCGGACCTGGGCATAGAGTGCCTCGATCTGGGTGTCGGCGCGCTGCAGGGCCTGCCAGCTGTCCTGGTAGTCGTTGAGCAGTGGCAGCAGATTCTCCAGGGAATCGTCCACCGCTTCCATGAAGGGCGTGCCCTGGGGCAGGTCGGTGGGCAGCAGCTGGCGGCGGCGTAGGGCGTCGGCCAGGGTCCGGTCCTTGGCTTCCAGGTCGGCCAGCTGGCGGCCGATCAGTTGCAGCCTGGCGGAGAGTTGCTGGACGCGTTCGGTGAAGGCATCGCCGGCGCGTCTCAGTTCGTCCTGGGCGGCTTCCAGCTGGGCCAGCTGTTCGAGCTTTTCGTTTTCCTCGGCACTTAGGGTCTGGCAGCGACGGAAGTCTTCCAGGGCCTTCTGGGCATCCAGCACCTGCTGGTAGAGCACCTCGGCCTGGGCCTTGCTGGCCTGGCGGTCGACGCTGACGCCCTGCTGGGCCTTGAGTTGCTTGAGTTCGCGCTCCAGACGGTCCTTCTGGTCACGCAGGGCGGCGCGATCGGCCAGGGCCTGTAGGATGGGTGGCTCGATCCCCGAGAGGTCGAGGGACAGGCCCGGCAATTCGAGGCGATCACCCTGGAAGCGCGCCAGGATGCCTTCGAAGGTCTTTACCCAACTACCGTCTTCCGCCAGTTCGACGCCCCTGGGGCCGAGCGGCAGGCTGAAGAGCTGGCCGTTGAACAGGCGCATCAGGCGATCGACGTCGGCCTGGCTGAATTCTTCGCGCAGGCGGGCATAGCTGTTGTTGTCGGCGTGGTCGAGTTGCTGGCGGATCCCCTTGAGGCGCTGTTCCAGTTCGCGGACGCGCTGGTCGAGGTCTTCGCTACTGAACTGACTGGCCTGGGACAGGGCGCCGGCGAGTTCGTCGTGGGCGTCCTTGGCGGCCAGCAGCTGGGCTTCGAGGGGGGCGGTGGAGTCCACCAGGGCGAAGCGGTGCTTGAGCTGGGCCAGCTCGGCGAGCCAGCGCTGCAGGCTGCTGATCTCGCGCTCGCGGCGCATCAGTTCGCTGGTACCGTCGCGCTGGCTCTGCTGCAGGCCATCCTGTTCCTGGCGATAGTGCTCGGTCTGGGCCAGGAGTTCGTCGCGGCGGTCGAGGGCATAGTGCTGCCAGCTGCCGAGCAGGCTGTCGAGCAGGGGCGAGAGGCGATGCAGCTTGCCCCTCAGGCGGTCGCGCTTTTCGACGCCATTGGCCAGGGCTTCCACCAGCGGGCCGGCGGCGACCAGCGCCTGGTAGTCCTGCTCCATGCGGCGGACATCGCGGAAGGCTTCCTCGCAGGCGGCGATGTAGTCGACGCTGCCGGATCTCAGGCTGTGCTCGAAGGCATCGAGAAACAGCTGCTTGAGCTTGGCCGCGGTGATCTCGCGCATGTGCAGCAGGTTGATGAACAGGGCGCGGAAGGTCTTGAGACTCTGTTCGCTGGTGGATCGGAGTGGAATCAGCGTCAGGTCCAGGGGGATGCTGGTATGGCCGCCGACCAGCAGCCGGCGCAATTCGTCGGGCTTGACCTCATAGGCCTTATGGCCGGCGCGCTCCAGGCTGGCGAACAGCTCGCGCTGGCGCAGGCAGGCGCCGTCGCGCTGGTAGTGGGCCAGGTCCAGTTCGCCGGCATAGGCGAAGAACTGGTGACCGAAGCCACCCCCCGGGCCGCGACCGGCCACGCCGATGACGTGGGGGCCGTGGGCCAGGCGCAATTCGATGAGGATGTAGCTGGTGTCGGTGGCGAAGTAGAACTTGCGCGACTGCTCGTTGCTGTACTTGCCGAAGCTCATGTCGGAGAGCCGCGCCAGGATGGGGAATTGCAGGGCGTTGATCGAGGCGCTCTTGCCCAGGTTGTTGGCGCCATAGACCGACAGCGGCTGTTCCAGCGGGAAGAGGCCGAGGCTGTAGCCTGCGGTATTGAGCAGGGCGAAGCGGCTGATGCCGTAGCGGATCATAGGTCGAACTCCCGTTCTGCGGCGATGGCGCGGGCCAGGGCGGCCTCTTCGTCATCCTCGTCGGCGCCTTCCTGCGTGGTGCCGTCTTCGTCGCTGGCCAGGGTCGGCGTCGGCAGTGGCAGGTCGCTGGCATGCAGGCCGGCGGCCAGGTCGCGATCCTGTTGCACGGTCAGGCAAACATCCAGGAAACGGTGCATGGGTGGCAGGAAGCGATAGGTGCCGTTGCTGTCCAGGGCGAAGCCGAGCTGGGTCAGGCGGCGCAGGATCTTTTCCTCCAGCTCTTCCTGGGTGGTGACCTCGGCCTGCAGGAAGAGGTCGCGGTACTTGTCCAGCAGCGCCGGCAACTCGTGCCGACCCAGAGTACCGCCATCGAGCACGGCCAGCGGGTCGCGACCCTGGTCGGCCAGGTGCTCGACCAGGATGAAGGTGAACAGCGCCAGGCGCTGGGCGGTCTTGTTGACCTGGGCGCCCATCTGCTCGGGGACGAAGTAGTAGAAGCCGCGCGGATCGCAGACCAGTTCGAAGCCGAGGGCGCGGAACAGCGCGCGGTACTGGTCCTGCTGCTGGCTGAGCTGGGCATAGCTCTCGGGCTCGCTGCGGGACAGGTGATAGCCCTTGAACAACTCGCGGAAGATGGGCGCGAGCTGGGTCATTTCATTGAGATCAAGTTGCATGGGCGTCGCTCGCGAGAGATCGGGCGGTCAGGGCGTAGGAACACAGGCTGACGCGGTGTTCGAGGGTGTCGTAGTGGCGGCGGTCCAGGCGCTGGCGCTGGAAGCGCGCATCGCGGGACAGGCGCGAGAACCAGTAGAGCAGTTCGTCGGTATCGCCGGCCGGCTCCTGCTCCAGCAGCCAGGCCATGAGGTCGGGCAGCGGCATGGCGTCCTGGCAGAGGTCGAGCATCTCGCGGGCGGTGCGGGGCGCCGCCGGGCGCTCGCTGTCGCGCGGCCGACTGGCCTGGCTGGGAAAGCGCGCCGGCTTGGGCTCGAAGCGGGCCAGGGCGTAGACATAGCTTTCCACCTGGGCGGTGGTGCCGAGAAAGACGCTCTGCGGCCGGCTGAACAGCGGCAGGGCGGCCTGGGGCACGGCGTCGAGGCCCTTGCGGCGGATGGTGGCCAGGGCCAGGGCGGCGCCCCGGGTCACGGCATTGTGCCGGCGCGCTTCCTCGCGCAGTGGCAGCAGCAGTTCGCGGGCACGACGCAGGGCCAGCTGGGCGGCGTTGTGCATCTCCAGGATGCGCGCCTGGGTGCGCAGCAACAGGTCGTCGTCGACCAGGTGGCCGAGGCGCTGCTGTTCGCCCAGCAGGTGCAGGAGCACCTGTTCGACACGGTGGACGCCGCGTTCGAAGGCGCCATCGGCGGCCACCAGCTGGATCATCGGCTCGACGTATTCGTCCCAGGTGGCCAGCACCTCGGCATAGCGCTGGCGCAGGGGGATCTGGCGATCGCTGGTCTTGGCGCGCTCGGCGACGCCTTCCAGGGCATGGCCATCGTTGGCTAGCTTCTTGAGGACATCGCGCACGCGCATGTCGAGCAGGCGCAGCTGGCGGACGAGGTCGGGGCCGTCGCGATTGTCGAAGGCTTCGCGGATATGGCCGGCGAGGCGTTCCAGGTGGCGCAGGTAGGCTTCGATCTCCAGGCACAGGCCCAGCCGGTGTTCGCGCCTGAGATAGCCGAGGAAGTCGTGGATCTGGCCATTGAGCTCGAAGCGATTGGGACTCTTGGCCACCGGCACCAGGATGTCCAGGCGGATCCAGGTGTCGAGCAGGGCGGTGAGGTCGGCCGGCGTACGCTCGGGCAGCTGTTCGGCCAGGCGGGCACGCAACTCGGCCAGGCCCAGGGTGCCGCTGTCGAAGTGGGCGCACAGCGGGTCGATGAGGTGCCAGTGTTCGGCGAGGGTACGCAGGACGCGTTTGGGGTCGATCATGGCGGGGACCGCACCAGACAAAAGCGCCATTGTACTCCAGACGCCAGAGCCTTCGATGTGACCGCGGTGGGACCGATGGGCAGGGCGGCCTTTCGATCCGCGGCGATCCGCGCGACAATGCCGCCCCGCATAATCCCGCTGCGTAACAGCGCAGGCTCCTAGGATCCGCTCATGTCCGACGCCGCCCCTTCCACCAGCCCCTCGCGTGCCGCCGAGGCGCGTCGTCGCGCCTATCTGCAGGCGTTGCAGCTGGATGTCTGGGTGCCGCGCACGGTATTGCCCTTCGCCGCGCCTTCGCGCCCGGAAGCCCTGTGGGTCGAGGAGCCGGAAGCGGCGCCTGTCGTGGCTCGGGTGGTCCGTCCGGAGCCGCTGGCCAAGGCCGCACCGGCCGCGGCGGTAGCCGAGGCACCGCCGGCGCATCGGCCGCGCATCGAGATCCCGCGACCCGCGGCGTTGAAGCCGGCTGCGCCCCCCGTGGCCGACCCGGAACCGGAGCGTGCGCCGCCGCCAGCGCGGGAGCCGGCGCCGCGTTTTGCCTTGCAGTTGTTGCAGGCCGGGCGTTGCCTGCTGCTGCTGGAGTTGCCTACCGGCGATACCCTGGGGGCGCGGGATCCGGCCTACCTGCTGCTCCGGGATCTGCTGCGCGCTGCCGGCCTGCCGGACACGCCGCGGATCGTCAGTGAAGAGCCCATTCGCTGGCCACTGCTCAACAACGGTCAACTCGACCAGGGGCCGGCGGCGGCTGCTGAATTCGTGCAGAGCTTCGTCTCGGGGCACCAGGAGCGCCTGGGCGAGGGCCTTGAGCTCTGGCTGATCGGTGTGGCTGCGCGACGCTGCAGCGGGGTCGCGGATGCGCAGCTCACGGGGGTGGAGCGGGACACCGCCCTGGGCCCGGCCTGGCTGGTGCCGGGACTGGATATCCTGATGGAAGAGCCGGCCGCCAAGGCCGCGCTCTGGCAAGCCATGCGCCCGTTGCGGCGCCGCTGGATGGAGCAGCAATGAACGATGCGGTGAGCTTTCGGCGGATGACCGAAGCCGATCTGAACACGGTATTGAAGATCGAATATCAGGCCTTCAGCCATCCCTGGACCCGCGGCATCTTCACCGATGCGCTCAGGTCCTACGACTGCTGGGTGATGACGGCTGGCGAGCAGCAGGTGGGGCACGGGGTGATCAACGTCATTCTCGACGAGGCCCATCTGCTCAATATCACCATCAAGCCGGAAAGCCAGGGCCGGGGACTCGGCCTGCGGCTGCTGGAACACCTGCTGCAGGAAGCGCGCAAGGCCAAGGCCAACGAGTGCTTTCTGGAGGTGCGTGCGAGCAATCAGTCGGCCTATCGGCTGTATGAACGCTATGGCTTTAACGAGATTGGCCGCCGGCGGGACTATTATCCCGCGGTCGGCGGCCGGGAAGATGCGCTGGTGATGGCCTGTACGCTGCTCGACTAGGCCGTCAGCGGCCTTAGTGATCGGCGCGCTTTTCGTCCAGATCCAGGCTGGTGTCGCCGGCGAGGTCTTCGTCGTTGGCGTCCAGATCGGCGTAGCGGGCCTCTCGCTGGGTTTCGGCTTCGTTGGGTTCGTCGGCTTCGCCGTCCCAGGCTTCGCCATCCAGCGGATGGCTGCGACCGAGTTCGGCTTCGTCCTGACCGGAGCCACCGCCGATGTCGCTGTCCTCGACCACGCTCAGTTCCTTGTCGTTCGGCCAGGCGTCGCCGTAGTCGGTCGGCGAGCGCGCGCCGGTTTCGTCCAGCAGGGTCTCGGGGCTGGCGTCGTCCATCGTCGGCTGATGATCCAGGGTTTCGCCTCCGGTCATGCCGGCCTGGCGCACGCGCTCTTCGGGAAACTGGCCTTCATAGTCGCGCTCGTCCATTTCGTCGCCGATGCGACCACCGCGCTCGTCCTTGCGATCGCTGAAGTCGAGTTCGCGCATGTCGCCCATGCGGTCCTGGATGTCGTCGATCTCTTCGGGGGTCTTGGTGATGTCGGGCTTGTTCATGGTGGTCTCCAAAGGCAGGGCTGCTAGAGCATCTCCCTGAATCCGACTACGCGCCGGCAAGGGGAATTCCTCGGCACCGCCGGAAGATGTGAACGAACCATACGATGACCCGGCAGTCGTACCTTCCATGATCGACCTCGACAGCCTCACCTCATCGGGCCAGCCGCTGGCCTTCTTTTTCGATCTGGATGGCACCCTGGCAGAATTGCAGCCACGTCCGGAACAGGTTTTCATTCCCGCCGAAACCCTCGCCGCCCTTGAACAGCTGGCGCGCCACCATGGCGTCGCCGTGGTATCCGGGCGGCCGCTGGCGGAGATCGACGGCTTCACCGCGCCGCTGCGGCTGGCCGCGGCTGGGGTGCATGGCGCCGAGTGGCGCGATCCCCAGGGCGAGATCCATAGGGTGAGCCTGGATGCGGAGATGCTGGCGCACGTCGGTCGGCGTCTGGAGACCGCACTGGCAGCGCATCCGGATCTGCTGCTCGAACGCAAGAGCGTGGCCTTCGCCCTGCATTATCGCCAGGCGCCGGACAAGGAAGCCCTGGTTCGCGAACTGGCCGAAGGCATCGCGGCCGAGCATCCCGAATTCAAGTTGCAGCCGGGCAAGTGCGTTTTCGAACTCAAGCCCGCTGCAGCGAGCAAGGGCGAGGCCATCGCCCGTTTTCTCGAACTGGAACCCTTTGCCGGCTGCCTGCCGGTGTTTCTCGGTGATGATCGCACCGATGAAGAGGGGTTCACTGTCGTCAATGCGCGAGGCGGTCTGACCGTCAAGGTAGGGGAAGGGAAGACGGTCGCCAAGACCCGCCTGCCTTCGGTGGCAGCGGTAGCCCTCTGGCTGCAGCAGCTGAGCCGTGACCTCGCGCCACATTATAAGCAAGGAGACTAGGATGAGCCGTTTAGTGGTGGTATCGAATCGTGTGGCCCCGATCGAGGAAGGCAAGGCGACCGCGGGTGGTCTGGCGGTGGGCGTGCTGGACGCCCTGCGCAAGTCGGGCGGCATCTGGTTCGGCTGGAACGGCGATACGGTCAAGGAAAACGGGCCGGCCAAGACCCAGACCAAGGACAACATCGACTATGTGACCTTCGGCCTGACCAAGCGCGACTACGACCACTACTACCGCGGCTTCTCCAACGCCACCCTCTGGCCGATCTTCCACTACCGGATAGACCTGGCGCGCTACAACCGTGAAGAGTACGACGGCTATCGACGCGTCAACATGGCCATGGCCGAGCGCCTGAAGCCCTTGCTCAAGCCCGATGACATCATCTGGGTGCACGACTACCACCTGATTCCCTTCGCCGAAGCCTGTCGCATGCTGGGCATCCGCAACCGCATCGGCTTCTTCCTGCACATTCCCTTCCCGGCGCCGGAGATCCTCACCGCCATCCCGCCGCACAACGAATTGCTCAAGACCCTGTGCTTCTATGACCTGATCGGCTTCCAGACCGATACCGACCAGCTGGCCTTCCAGGACTACATCACCCGCGAGGTGCGTGGCGTGCTGGAGAAGGACGGCAGCCTGACCGCCTACGGTCATAACTTCCGGGTGGGCGTCTATCCCATCGGCGTGATGCCGGACGTCATCCAGAAGCAGGCCGAGTCCTATCGCACGCGGCGCCAGTTCATCTCGCGCAGCATCGAGGGCGTGCCCTACAAGACCATCGTCAGCGTCGACCGCCTCGACTATTCCAAGGGGCTGGTGGAGCGCTTCCAGGCGTTCGAAAAACTGCTGGAGCATTTCCCCGAGCATCACCGGGCGGTGCAGTTCGTGCAGATCGCACCCTCGTCGCGGGCGGACGTGGTCTCCTACCAGAATATCCGCCGTCAGCTGGAGAGCCATGCCGGCCATATCAACGGCCATTTCTCCGAGCTGGACTGGACGCCGATCCGCTACCTGAACAAGAGCTACGACCGGCGCACGGTGATGGGACTGTTCCGCTCCTCCGACGTCGGCCTGGTGACGCCGCTGCGCGATGGCATGAACCTGGTGGCCAAGGAGTACGTGGCGGCCCAGGATCCGGAAAATCCGGGCGTGCTGGTGCTGTCGCGCTTCGCCGGTGCGGCGCGCGAACTCAATTCGGCGCTGATCGTGAATCCCTATGACCATGTCGGCATGGCCGAGGCGCTGGACCGGGCGCTGCGCATGCCGTTGGAAGAGCGCAAGTCGCGCTACGAAGACATGATGCGGGTGATCCGCAAAGCGGATCTGGCCTCCTGGCGCGACAACTTCCTGCGCGACCTGCGGGCCTTCAGCTCCAAGGCGCTGGTGCAGTCCATCGAGACCCAGGACGCGGCTGCTGTGGAAGAGCTGGAGAGCGAACAGAAGGTCGCCCTGTAGGCGTCTTGCGCGGTGATGGAGCCCGGCTTAGGCCGGGCTTTTTCATGGGGTGAGGCTGGGGTCTGGCGTGAAGGGGGCCCTCACCCTAGCCCTCTCCCGGAGGGAGAGGGGACGAGGAGCGGTGCTAGCTGTGGCTTGGGTCTGCTTCTGCTGGGCTCTTCGGGGGCGGGAAGGCTGGCCAGGGAAGGGAGCGGCGGGACCCTCACCCTAGCCCTTTCCCCGAGGGAGAGGGGACTAAAAGCGGTGCCACGGCTGGACTTTTCGTGGGCAATAAAAAAGGGTCAGCTTACGCTGACCCTTGGAAATAGGTGGTGGCTACGCAGGGACTTGAACCCCGGACCCCAGCATTATGAATGCTATGCTCTAACCAGCTGAGCTACGTAGCCATCCGAGGCGCGCATTATTGGCAAGGCGCCGGTGGCTGTCAAGCCTTCTGCTCAAGAAATTTCTGTTTGTCGATCAAGCGTTTGCGCGGCCCCGCCGGGGCCGGTTCGGCTAGTCGTCCTCGTCCAGCGGCAGCTGGATCTCGTCCATCTTCAGCTCCAGGCGATAGCCCAGGGCCAGGAACAGCGCCTGGCACAGGCAGAGGGTGGCGCTCAGCGACCGGAAGGCGAAGGCACTGCCTTCGTTGACCAGCAGCAGGGCGTCGGCGCGCTTGGCCAGGGGCGAGAGATTGCTGTCGGTGATGATCAGCGTCTTGGCCTTGTGGTGCTGGGCGATGCGCACGCACTGCTGACTTTCCTTACCGTAGGGACTGAAGCTGATGGCGATCAGCAGGTCGCCCTGGGTGATGCTGCGCATCTGTTCGCGATAGCCGCCACCCAGGCCGGTGATGAGGTGGATGCGCTTGTTGGTGTGCTGCAGGTTGTAGACCAGGTAGTCGGCCACGGCGAAGGAGCGGCGCACCCCCACCACATAGATGTTCTCGGCGTTCACCAGCAGGTCGACGGCCTTGTCGAAGGCGGCGTCGTCCAGCTCCTCGGCGAGTCGATCGAGCCCCGAACGGGTGGCGTTGATGCACTCGCGGGCCAGATCGCCGCTGCTGGCGCGCTGGCTCTTGTTGGCGATCATGCTGCGGATGCGCTGCTGGTAGTTCTGTACCGGCGTGGTCTTGTGGGTGTAGGCCTCGCGAAACAGCGCCTGCATCTCGCTGAAGCCCTTGAAGCCGAAGCGCTGGGAGAAGCGCACGATGGCCGAGGGGTGCACCTCGTACTGCCCGGCGATGTCGCTGATGCGATCGACCATGACCCTGTCGCTCTGCTGGCTGACATAGGCGGCCACCCGTTTCAGCTGGCGTGGCAGGGCCTCGTAATCACGGGCGATGCAGGCCAGCAACTGCTCGACGTTGCCGGGCGGATCGGCCAGCGGCGCACTGCTGAGGGGGTCGTCGGCCGGGGAGTCGGAGGACATGGGCTATCTCACGGTAGGGATTCTTGTGCCGGCAACTTAACCCATTCGCCGGGCGGCGTCGAAGTGAGGCGGCAGGCGCAGTGTACGCCATTTATGGAAATTAAATTCCATAAAATCTCATGTGGAAAATTTGTTGATTTGTCCGCGGCGTCGTTCTAGCCTGAGCTCACTCACACGTTCGGCCCCTCGGGTCCGCGCGGTTGGCCGATAACAATAAGCAGGAGCCACCCATGGGTGATCATTTCTTCGCCAGCGGGCGCC
>NZ_WHOV01000153.1:0-4022 GCF_009765395.1 Pseudomonas sp. BAV 4579
CTCAGTGGCAGGCCGGCCCCCAACCCGCCCGCGAGCGCCTGGACGCCTGGTGGCGTGGCTTCGCTGATCCCCAGTTGGCACCCCTAATCGAACGCGCCCGGCGCAACAATCCCGACCTCAGCGCCGCCCTGGCGCGCGTGGAACAGGCCCGCGCCCAGGCACAGGTTGCCGCCGGCAACCGCTGGCCGACGTTGCAGGCGGGGTTCAACGGTAACCACGAACGGTTGCTGCATGGCCCCGGCTATAGCGGCATCGACACCTACCGCGACGACCGGCGTCTGGAGGTCTTCAGCCTGGGGCTCGCCGCCAGCTACGAGGTCGACTTCTGGGGCGGCGTAGCGGCGCGGGCACGTAGCGGCGTGGCGACCTGGCAGGCCAGCGCCTTCGACCGCGACACCCTGGAGCTCACACTGCTGGCCAGCGTGGCCGCCGGCTACCTCGACCTCAGCGCCGTTCAGGCCCGCACCGCCATCGCCCGGCGCAACCTGGACAATGCCGAGCAGGTGCTTGCACTGGTCAGCACCCGCCAGATCGCTGGCGCTGCCAGCCCCTTGGAGCTGGCCCAGCAGCGCGGCCTGGTCGCCCGCCAGCGCCAGCAACTCGAAAGCCTGCGCCAGGACACCGCCAATGCCCGCCTGGTCCTGGCCACCCTGCTGGGTGAACCGGTGACGCGACTGCAGCTTCCGACTGGCGACTTCGCCCGCCTGCAGGTGCCGGCCACCGGCGTCGGCCTGCCCAGCGAACTGCTCGCCCGCCGCCCCGACGTGGCCCGCGTCGAAGCCCGCTTGGCTGCGGCCCAGGCCGACGTTCAGGTAGCGCGCAGCCTGATGCTGCCGCGCCTCACCCTCAAGGCCAACCTGGCCGTGGGCGCCGATCATCTGGCCGACCTGTTCGCAAACCGCTACTACGACCTTGGCGGCGCCCTGCTCGCCCCCATCTTCAACGCCGGTGCCCTGCGCGCCGGCTACCAGGCCAGCCAGGCGCCCCAGCAGGAACTATTGGAAAACTACCGTAAGGCCCTGCTCGACGCCTTCGGCGACGTCGACCGCGCGCTCAACGACGGCGCCGGGCTGGATCGCCAACTGCATTGGCAAGCCCAAACGCTGGACCAGGCGCAGCAAGCGTTCGGCCTGGCCGAAACTCGCTACCGCGCCGGCGCTGACACCCTGCTCACCCTGCTCGATGCCCAACGCAACCTCTACCAGGCCCAGGACGATGCCATCACCCTGCGCCTGCAGCGGCTCAGGGCCAGCGTGGCGCTGTTCAGGGCGTTGGGGGGTGGGTGGGAAGGTACTGCTGAAAGCATTCCTCAGGTCCGCTAGCCCAAAGGCAGCCAAATCTACCAACGGCCGCAGCTCGGATATCGCGCTTCGCGCGCAGCTTTTTACGTCTACCTCGCAAACGCTTAAAGATGTCGGACATCGGCCGATAAAGCGGCACTATGCCAAGGAAGCTTGACTTTTGAATATGAATTCACCTCTATGCCAGCCAGCTCTACACCCTGCTCGAAGAGGACCCTAAAGCCAGCCTCGCCCAGTACGTGGACGCCATCGACTACACGGTGAAGAAGGTCGGCATCGATCACGTCGGCATCAGCTCGGACTTCAACGATGGCGGCGGCCTGGATGGCTGGCAGAACGTCGGGGAATTACGCAACGTGACCGCCGAGTTGATCACCCGCGGCTACAGCGATGCCGACATCGCCAAGCTGTGGGGAGGCAACTTCCTGCGGGCCTGGGCCGAGGTGCAGGCCCAGGCCAAACACCCCCAGGAGCACGCCGGCCATGAGTGACAGACGCAGCTTCCTCAAGCGGGGCGGCCTGCTGGCGGCCGGTCTGCCGTTGCTGGCGCCGGCGGGTCGCGACACCCTTGCCGTGCAGAGGGCAGGCGACATGGCGCCCCACCTTGCTAAGTGCGCGTGCATCGATCTCAGGGCACAGATCCTCCAGGATGGAATCCCAGCTCCGCACCTTTGCCGCGTCACGCACCGCACTCGCTTTCAAATTTCTCATCATGGACCTCCAGGTAAAGCCCAGCACCGGGGCTTCCCGAAACCCCCGAGACGGGAGCTTGGGGAAGCCCCGGCGCTGGGAAGGGGTCCAGAGAGACTTCGCCCCCAGAGGGGGATAAGCCCCCCTGGGGTTGATTGGATCAGGCTGCCTGCCGCAGGCTCGGTAGGGACAGCGAGTTGAGGTACTGACGGGCAGTATCGATAGCTTCGTGAATGACCTCGCGGCCGGCGCTGCAAACGCGCCGACCGTCCGGAAGCTCTACGCCGTAGACGTGCTTGCCGGCGAGAAGGATGTCGCCACCCTCCTCTTCACCAGTGACCAGGTAGACCTTGGCCTCCAGTGCGCAGAATTGCAGATTTTCTTCCATGACGGCCGTGATTCGCTCATCGAGCTCGTCATCGGCGGTCTGCCATTCGAACGGGTTGTAGGTCTCATCCTCGAAGGCGTTGAGCCACACGAAAGCGATCCAGGCGAAAGGACGCTTTCGCGCAGGTAGCGATCAGTGAGGCATGTAGCCCATGCGCGCAAGCATCGCCCCCGTAGAGACGACGTCCTCTTCTAAGGCCGTCATGAAGCGGTGGAACGCGACCTTGTGCGTAGGGCCGCCGTATACCTCCGCGGCGGTACCCTCAACGCTACGAGCCGACTCGCTCAAGGACGTGGATCGCTCATGTACATAGCGATCTCGGCCCGGTGACAACGTGAGCTCCTCGTGCTGGTCTGCGTTTTCCTTGAGCTCGCGCCAGACCGCCGGAAGGATCTCCGGTACCAGGGGCGGGCCAAGCTTTTCGACGTCGAGCGTACTGGTGAAGTTTGCGCCGTCGCCCTGGCAGTAGCCGAGGGAGAAGCGCACGTCGTCGGACGTGTAGCCAAGCTTGTCGAGCTGGCGGGCCATCATAGTGGTAAGCGCGGTGTTGATAGACATTCCTGGATCTCCGATAAACGCGGAGTCCGGCCCCGGCGGGGACGAAGCCCGCGCGGGTTGAGGATTGGCCAATCAGAACGAAAAGCCGGTGCTGAAGAGCTCAGCTGCTGCATCACGAAGGCGCACCATGGCGCCATCGAGAATTCACTGTGGACTGCCTGAGGGGCACTCCGCAGTAGACTCAAAGCAAGCCCCGCCGCATGGGCGGGGACTCGCTTGAGCAATCGCTTCAGAGAAGCAGATCGAGAACGACAATCACCAGATTGATGATCTCGGCCATGGTGCACCTCCTGGTTGAGAGGGACCCTGCCCCCATCGGGAGCAGAAGTCCCGTGGGGAAAGGCCTTGCGGCCTGCTGATACGTCTATCGGTGAAAGCACAGCCTCCCGGAAGAGAGGCTGGCCAGGATTACGCTCAAGCCTTGCGGGCTTGCGCCTTTACCGCGTTGATCGCGCCCCGCAGGGGTGCGAAGTAGATCGCCGGCGCCTGCTTGGCAGCGCTCACGAACTCAGCAGCGAAGGTTTTGAAGAAACGCACCAGGTGATGTCGGAACATGATCGGCTCCTCGCCAGTACATGTCCCGAGCATACGCCCGGGTTTGTGCCATCACAAAGGCTTTGAGCGAGCGTTTTGGTGACGGTTATGCAGCCATCGCCACCTGTAAGCTATCAGGATCGATCCGCCACTCCCAAAACATAAATCCCGTCGGGGCAGGAAAAGTAAGGGATTGATCATCAGGATGGTGTTCTCGAGGAAGCACAGCTTTGGCCGTGGACGTAGCGACATTGTACTCCCGTAGCCCCTGCGCCGAGAGCCTCAGCGTTACCTCTGGCGTTACGACGAGGAGCACGATGCCAGCGCTAACAAGCCTATGGCAGGCAAAGTGAATTGAGAGGAACGCGGACAGAATGGCCCCTCGTGCTACGGCATCCTAGAGCGAGCTCTCATCAAAAATGCGAAGACTTCCGCTCCATAGAGATAGATGTCTCGAGGTTCGTCGGTGCGCTGTTAGAGAATTGGTTACCTTAGGGTTTGTCTGAAAAGTCGACGCGCCAACAGCGATCGATGCAGGCCAGGGTGACCAT
>NZ_WHOV01000154.1:0-11214 GCF_009765395.1 Pseudomonas sp. BAV 4579
GGCTTTTTGCTGTCTGCAGGGTCGGATTTCAAGGCCCGCTGGGTAGGTAACAGAAGAAGAGTTCCGAAACCCTTTCGAGACAGCTCCTAGTGTGTTGCGTTCACCGGTTGAATCCACAGTCGATTGCTGTCATTGGCTCGCTCCGGTTTTGGTATTTTCAGAATTTCGCAACGGTTTCGGAAACCGACAAAAGGCCTTGCGACGGCGCACACCTACTCGTGCTCCGTACCGCCGCCGCTGAATAGACGCATTCGCTCAGCGCTTACCTTCGAGAAAGGGTCGTAGGACGGCCAGTACTTCCTGTGGTGACTCCTCCGGTTGCAGATGCCCACCGGGCACAGCGCACCCGCGCACGTCGAGCGCCCACCGACGCCAGATGGCCAAGGGCGATTCACCCCCTTGCTGCTCAGGCCAGAGCACCAGCAGCGGACAGCCCAGGCGCTTGCCCTGGGCCTGGTCGGCAAGATCGTCCGCCGGGTCCTCTTCGGCACCGGCGCGATAGTCCTCGCAGATGGCGCGACGCACCGTGGGATCGCGAAAGGCCTGGCGATAGGCGGCCAGGGCAAGGGGTTCGACCCGTTCCAGACCGCCGGCCATGCGCGCCAGGGCCTGGTCGAGAAAGGCATCGGGATCGACTGCCAGCAGCCGTTCGGGCAGATCAGCCGGCTGGGCGAGAAAGGTCCAATGGAAGTTCGCCAGCCCCCGCCTGAAGTCGAAGGCCTGCCAGACCTCCGGTGTGGGCACCACGGTGAGCGAGGCGTAGCGCTCGATCCGCGCGGGATGATCCAGCGCCAGGCGGTAGCCGACCCGGGCGCCGCGATCATGGCCGACCACGGCGAAGCGTTGCAGGCCAAGCGCGTCCATCAACTCGATCAAGGCGGCCGCCACGCGCCGCTTGGTCCAACGCGAGCGGTCGTCATGCTGGCGGCTGGCGCCGTAGCCCGGCAGATCGGGCACCACGACGCGATGGTCCCGGGCCAGTACCGGGGCGATGTAGCGCCAGGCCAGATGGGTCTGGGGATAGCCGTGCAGCAGCAGGACCGCCGGGCCCTGGCCGCCGATCATGCCCTTGAAGCAGGCTGACGCCGTGTCCAGGTGCAGCCGAGTGAAGCCGGGAAAAAGGCAGGGATCGGTCATGGCTGGGAGCGCTCCAGGCGGTCGACGAAGGCGGCGAGGTCACGATTGAAACGGGGCGCCTCTTCCAGGAAGGGCGCATGCCCGGACGCGGCATAGCGGGTCGCTTCGAGGCGCGGATTGAGTGCCCGGGCCCGGGCGATGGATGCCTCGGGATGGACCAGCGCGTCCTTTTCACCATAGAGCAACCAGAGCGGCACGCGCACCCGGCCTAACCCCTGGACGGCCGCGACGTCCTGATCCTGGACGGCGCTCTGCATGTCCCAGGAGGCCATGGCGGCATTCGCGTAGAGCCGTTGGAACAACGCCGGCGCTGGTGGTGTGGCGAAACACAGGGCGAGAAAGGTACGGATCGCGTCCAGGTGGGTGCGCAGATCGGGCGAGACCAGGTCCCGATAGACTTCGGGGTGCGGCACGATCTGCGCGGAGGACAACTCGATGACCCCGTCCACATAGACGACGCCGGCCAGGTCGGCATCGCCATAGGCGGCCAGGTAGTTGGTGATCACCGTGGCGCCCAGCGACCAGCCCACCAGCACCGGCCGCCGGGCCCCGGTGGCGGCGATGACCGTGGCCAGGTCGTCGGCCCAGCGGCGCCCCTCGCGGTACGGTGCGGCACCGGCCGGCTTACCCGACAGGCCGTGGCCGCGGACGTCGTAGGTAATCAGGCGGAAGCGACTCAGTAGGGGGCTGGCGAGCTGGGCTTCCCAATTCAGCCGGCTGCCCAGCAGGCCATGGATGAAGATGATGGGTGCGCCGTGGGGATCGCCCTGTTCCTGGACGGCCAGAGACACGCCGTCGGGAGCGGTGATTTGCCACTCTCGGGCTTGGGCCGCAAGTCTGATGAGACTCAACAACAGGATCGACGACAGCAGGCGCAGGGTACTCATGGCAAGTCTCCGGGAAGGGGGACCGCCAGTTTCGAGGCTGACACCAATGTGAGGGTCAAGCCCCTGCCGGCCATGCGATAGTGGTGACCTTCCGCTCTCCCGCTTCGGACCCTTGTCATGACTGCATCCCCGCCTTCGCTGAGCATCGGTCAGCTCGCCACCGCCACCGGGGTCAGCGTGCGCTCGCTACGTCACTACGAGGCCCAGGGCCTGCTGGTGGCGAGTCGCGGCGCCAATGGCTATCGCCACTTCCCCGTCAGCGCCGTGGCCCAGGTCCGGCAGTTGCAACGGCTGCTCGGCGCCGGCTTCAGCCTGGCGGAGATCCGCGGCTTTCCCGACTGCATGCGCCTGATCGAGGGCGCCCAGGCCTGTCCGGAAACCTCGGCGGCCCAGCGCGAGCGATTGCAGACGCTGGAGCGGCAGATCGGGGAATTGGAAAGCCGGCGCGCCCGCCTGCTCGCGATGTTGCGCGACAGCGAAGCGTCTCAGGCCTGAGCGAGCCTGGCAGGAACCGCGCGTTAGCTCACCCGGTCCGAACCTTGGGTCGGCCAGGCCAGTACGGTGCGGGCACCCTGCCGAGGAAGACCTCATGCGTGTGCCCCTGATCACCGCGCTAGTCGCCGGCGGGCTGCTGTCCACTGGCGACGCCACCGCCGCACCGCGCAGCGTGCCCTCCATCGAAAGCGAAGACGCCGCCCTGGGCAGCGTGGAGGTCAGCGAAAACTCCGGGCGCTTCCATCCGCAACTGGGCATGGACGTGCGCAACGGCGACTTCTCCCGCGGCAACTACGATGACGACGCGGCCAGCCTCGACCGCATCCCCTTGCACCTGCAGGCGGGCTTCGCGCTGGATCTGCACCAGGGAAGCGACGGCGTGGCCGATGCCTGGCTGGTGTTCAGCAGCAGCAATGGCCTGCACAGCCCGTCCAGCGAGGAACGGGTCAGCCCGCGGCGCTGGTACGAGAGCAACAACCTGGTAGGCCTGGTGGTGTCACCGGCCGAGGGCCTGAGGATCGGCTTCGTCTATACGGTGAAGAGCAGCCCCAACGACGTCGCCGCCACCACTCAGGAAGCCAGCCTGACCCTGGCCTACCAGGCCGAGTCGGGCCTGGGCGCCTGGCGTCCGGGGCTGGCGGTAACCACCCGCACCCAGGGTGACAGCGGTCTCTACACCCAGGGCAGCCTGGAACCCGGCCTGGATCTCTCGACCAGCGGCCTGCGCCTGAGCTTCCCCAGTGCCCTCGGGGTGGGCTGGAACGGCTTCTATGGACCGGACTCTGGCGATCGCCTCTATGCCCGCACCGGCCTGGCCCTGGAACAGCCCTTTCGCTGGGGCGAGACACGCTGGAGCGCTCGCGCCGAAGCCCTGGCGCTCTATCGCGACGGCGCCCTGCGCGACCTGAGCGGTCCGCAGGGCGAGACCGACGGTGTGGTGCCCCAGGTGACCTTCAGCCTGTCCATGGCCTATTAGAAGCTGTTCACGATCTCGCGAGCTAGAGCCAAACAAGGCCTAGGCGGCCCCGCGAAACGGCCTGAGGAAGCGGACCGGGCTCGCGCTCGAGTTCATGCGTCGTAAATGAGCATTCCGGCGGGGCTGGCCTTCCAGGGGCTTTACAACGCCGTCTGGCCAACGCGCAGCAGATCGTGAATAGCTTCTTAGCCCAGCGGCGCCACGCCCAGCCCTTCCACCAGGGTCTCCAGGGCACGCAGGCCGGCGACCGAGTTGCCGTAGCTGTCCAGCCGGGGCGACCAGACGCAGATGCTCATCTGCCCGGGCACGATGGCGACGATGCCACCCCCTACCCCGCTCTTGCCCGGCAGGCCGACGCGCCAGGCGAAGTCGCCGGCCGCATCGTAGAGGCCGCAGGTCAGCAGCAGGGCGTTGAGCTGGCGGGTCTGCTGGGGCGTCACCACGGCCTGGCCATCCTGGGGATTGACTCCGCCGTTGGCGAGAAAGGCGAAGGCGCGGGCCACGTCGACGCAGCTCATGGCCAGGGCGCAGCCGTGGAAATAGACGTCGAGGACGTCATCGACCTCGCTATGGAGATTGCCGTAGGCCTTCATCAGATAGGCCAGGGCGGCGTTGCGCGCCTTGTGGTCCATCTCCGAGCGAGCCACGCGGTCGTCGAAGTTGATCGCCGGATTGCCGGCCAGGCGCCGCGCCTGCTCGCGCATCATCCAGTGGATCGACATGATGCGCGACACCAGCAGTTCGCAGACCTGCACGGCGCCGGCGTTGATGAAGGGATTGCGCGGCACGCCCTTCTCTTCTTCCAGCTGCGCCATGGAGTTGAAGGCATGGCCGGAGGGCTCGCGGCCGACGCGGGTCCAGATGTCCGCCTCGTCCAGGCGCTGCATGGCGATCACCAGGTTGAGCACCTTGGAGATGGACTGGATGGAAAAGGCTGTGTCGGCCGCCCCGGCGCGCCAGACCTGCCCCTTGACGTCGCAGACGGCGATGCCGAACTGATCCGGCGCCACCTCGGCCAGGGCCGGGATGTAGTCGGCCACCGCGCCTTCGCCGAAATGGCGTGGCGCGGCGGCGGCGATACGGTCGAGCAGGGGTTGCAGCGGCTGGCGGTCGAAGGGCTCTGCCATGACGATTCCGAAACGGGCGGGGGCGCCAAGTGTAGGGGTCGCGGCGGTCTCAGGCGAGCCCCAGGCGCGGCTGCAGCGGCAGGCGGATCTCGAACCGGGCGCCTCCCCCGGCGCCGGTGCTCAGGTCCAGGCGCCCCCCCTGGTTTTCCACCGCGCGCCGGCTGATGGCCAGACCCAGGCCGAAGCCGCCGGTGGCGCGGTCGCGACTGCGATCCAGGCGGTAGAAGGGTTCGAAGACCCGTTCGCGTTCCGCCGCGGGAATGCCTTCGCCGTCGTCCTCGATCGCGATCAGCAGCTCTTCGCCGTTGCCGCGGACCGTTATCCAGACCTCGCGCTGGCAATAACGCAGGGCATTGCCGAGCAGATTCTGTAGGGCGCGGGCGGTGAGGCGAGGCGCCAGCTCGACTCGCCTGGGTGCCCGCGTCACGTCCAGATGCACCGCGACGCCGCGGCGCTCCTGCTCCTCGGCGAAGTCGGCCAGCACGCTGTCGAGAAAGGCTTCGAGTTCCAGATTCAGGCGTTCGGGCGGCTGCTGGCTGCTCTGCAGGCGGGCGAAGGACAGCAATTCGTCGACCAGGGCATCCAGTTCGCGGACGTGGCGCACCAGTTGCTCCAGCTGGCGCTGGGTCTCGGCAGGCAGCGGATCGGCCTGCAGCAGCGCCAGGCCGAATTCCAGGCGTGACAGCGGCGTGCGCAATTCGTGGGAGACGGCGTTGAGCAGGTCGCGCTGCTGGACGATCAGCGCCTCCAGTTCCTGGGCCATGTCATCGAAGGCCCGCGCCACCTCGCCAATGTCCGAGCGCGGCGAGATGGCCGTGCGCTCGCCCAGATGGCCCTTGCCCAGCCGCGCCGCGGTACGCCGCAGCCGTTCCAGGTCACGCCAGTGCGGTCTCAGCCAGACATAGAGACAGACCAGCAGCGCCGCGCCGATCAGGGCGTTCATGGCCCAGTAGGTCAGGGCGATGTCGGTGGGCGCCTCGGGGATGCCGACCCAGAGCACCTGGTCTGCCGGCAGCGGCACCAGGGCCGCGCTGGGCTCGCCATAGTCGCCGAGGCGCACCCGCCGCTGGCCGGCGGCCAGATCGGCGCGCTCCTCCGGACTGAGGGCTGGATCCCCAACCGGGACCAGACGCAGGCTGATGGGCGCCAGCTCCGCGGCCAACTCCTCCTGCAGGGCTGGCCAGCGCGCCGGCGGCGCCTGGTTGAAGGTGCGCTGCACCAGGCTGAGCGGGCCATGCAGTTGTTCGAGGGTATAGCGACTGTAGCGCTCGTAGAACACCTGCAGCAGCGCCTCGGGCACCAGGTAGCTGGCGGCACCGTAGGTCACCAGCAGGATGAGGTAGAGGCGGACGAGGATCTTGAGCATCTATTCCCACTCGGCCCGGGAGAGCAGATAACCCTTGCCCCAGACGGTCTTGATCCGTCGGGCTTCGCCAGGATGCTCCTCGAAACGCCGGCGCAGCTTGGAGATGGCCACATCCACCGAACGGTCGACGCCGTTGAATTCGATGCCGCGCAATTGCTGGATCAGCTGGTCGCGCCACCAGACCTGGCGTTCGCCCGGCAGCAGCTGCAGATGACCGATCGTCAGGCGGTCATCGGCGGGCGCCTCGACCAGCTGGCAGCGGCGCAGCAGGGTGCGGATGCGTGCCAGCAGCACCCGCGGTTCGCAGGGCTTGCTGACGTAGTCATCGGCGCCGATCTCCAGCCCCAGCACCTGGTCGTGGCTGTCGTCCAGGGCGGTGAGCATCAGGATCGGCAGGCTCGGCTGGATCGCGCGCAGCTGGCGACAGACCTGCAGGCCGTCCAGTCCGGGCAGCATGACGTCGAGCACCACCAGCTGTGGGCGCAGTCGCTGCACCGCGGCCAGGGCTTCGTCGCCGCGACCGATCACCGTCACGGCATAGCCCTGGCGGCCCAGGTAGGTGGCGATGAGCTCGGCCAGGGCGGTGTCGTCTTCGACGATGAGCAAGGGGATCACGGCAGGTCTTCGTGGCGGGAAAGTGCCGAGCATAGCCGAGCCCCGGGCGGGCGGGCGCCGGGCTTAACACTCTTTCACAAGAGACCTACAGACGTTTACAGGGAGGCCCAGGCGGGACGCCTACCATGACGCTCTCCTGGAGGAAGCCCCGATGTCCCTGTCCCGCCCTGCCCTCGGCAGCCTCGTGCTGCTCTGCCTGCTGCTCGCCGCCTGCGACCGTCCGGCCCCGGACGCCGCCACCCCGCCCGCGCCCAGGGTACAGGTGGAGACACTGCACCCTGGGCCGCTGGCCATCGCCAGTGAACTCAGTGGCCGCCTGGTGGCGCCACGGACCGCCGAGGTGCGGGCACGGGTCGCCGGCATCGTGCTGCAGCGGGTGTTTCGCGAGGGCAGCGAGGTCGAGGCCGGCGAGGTGCTGTTCCGTATCGATCCGGCGCCGCTGCAGGCCGAGGTGGACAGCGCCGCGGCCGCCCTGCGCAAGGCCGAGGCCAGCGCCTTCCAGGCCCGCCGGCTGGCCGAGCGCTATGCGGCGCTGGTGGAGAGCGAGGCGATCAGTCGTCAGGCGCAGGACGATGCCCGCGGTGCCAGCCTGCAGGCGCAGGCCGAGGTGGCAGCGGCCCGGGCAGCGCTCAAGCGGGCGCAGCTGAACCTGGGCTATGCCACGGTCAAAGCGCCCATCGCCGGGCGCATCGGCAAGGCGCTGGTCAGCGAAGGCGCCCTGGTCGGCCAGGGCGATGCCACGCCCCTGGCGATCATCCAGCAACTGGACCCCATCCATGCCGATGTCACCCAGTCGACCCGCCAGCTCAAGACCCTGCGCGATGCGCTGCGGGACGGTCGTCTGCAGCAGGTGGCGCCGGATCAGGCCCGGGTCACCCTGTTGCAGGAGGACGGCAGCCCCTACCCCGAGAGCGGCCGCCTGCTGTTCGCCGATCTGGCGGTGGACGCCAGCACCGGGCAGATCACCCTGCGCAGCCAGTTTCCCAATCCGCGGCGCGACCTCCTCCCGGGCAGCTTCGTGCGGGTACGCCTGGAGCAGGCGCGCCTCGACCAGGGCCTGAGCGTGGCGCAGCGGGCGGTGCAACGCAGCGTCGCTGGTGGGGCCCAGGTCTGGGTGGTGGACGCCGAAAACAAAGTTGCCCTGCGCGAGGTGCGCCTGGGCCCGGTGGTCGAAGGGCGCTGGGTGGTGGAGTCCGGTCTCGCCGCCGGTGAGCGGGTGTTGCTCTCCGGTCTGCAACAGGCGCAGCCGGGCCTGGTGGTGGAGCCTGAAGAAGCCCAGGCCACCGCGGCGGAGGTGCGCTGATGGCCAGCTTCTTCATCGACCGCCCGGTGTTCGCCTGGGTGGTGGCGCTGTTCATCCTGCTCGCCGGCCTGCTGGCCCTGCCGCAGTTGCCGGTGGCCCAGTATCCCAATGTGGCGCCGCCGCAGATCGAGCTGACCCTGAGCTATCCGGGCGCCTCGCCGCAGACCCTCGACGAGAGCGTGGTCAGCCTGGTCGAGCAGGAGCTCAATGGCGTCAACCATCTGCTCTACTTTTCCTCCAGCAGCAGCCAGGGCAGCGCCACCCTGACCGTGACCTTCCAGCCCGGCACCGATCCGGAGCTGGCCAAGGTGGACATCCAGAATCGCCTCAAGGTGGTGGAGCCGCGCCTGCCGCGCGCGGTCACCCAGCAGGGCATCCAGATCGAGGAGACCTCCGCCGGCTATCTGCTGTTCGTCACCCTTACCGCCACCGATGAGCGCCTCGACACCACCGCCCTGAGCGACTATCTG
Organism: Pseudomonas sp. BAV 4579; assembly: GCF_009765395.1. Classification (NCBI taxonomy): domain Bacteria; kingdom Pseudomonadati; phylum Pseudomonadota; class Gammaproteobacteria; order Pseudomonadales; family Pseudomonadaceae; genus Pseudomonas; species Pseudomonas sp. BAV 4579. Next base: position 8,377 of record NZ_WHOV01000154.1, read on the forward strand.
GCGCGCAACGTGGTCAACGAACTGCGCCGCCTGGACGGGGTGGGCAAGGCCCAGCTGTTCGGCGCCGAGCACGCCCTGCGCGTCTGGCTCGATCCCAGTCGCCTGGTGGCGGTCGGCCTGACCCCGGCCGACGTGACCCGCGCCATCGCCGAGCAGAACGTCCAGGTGGCGGCCGGCAGCCTTGGCGAATTGCCCGCTCCCGCTGGCCAGGAGCTGAGCGCGCCGGTATTGATCAAGGGCCAGTTGAGCGACCCGGCGGAGTTCGCCGGCATCCTGCTGCGCGCCGGGGCCGATGGCTCCAGCGTGACCCTGGGCGACGTGGCCCGGGTCGAGGTGGGCAGCCAGAGCTACACCTTCGGCACGCGGCTGGACGGCAAGCCTTCGGTGGCGGTCGGGGTGCAGCTGGCACCCACCGCCAACGCCCTGGCCACCGCCAAGGCGGTGCGCGCCAAGCTGGCCGAGCTGTCCCGGTATTTTCCGCCGGGGATGAAATACGACATCCCCTACGACACGGCGCCCTTCGTCGAGATCTCCATCACCCAGGTCATCCATACCCTGCTGGAGGCCATGGCGCTGGTGTTCGCGGTGATGTACCTGTTCCTGCAGAATCTGCGCTACACCCTGATCCCGACCCTGGTGGTGCCGGTGGCCCTGCTGGGCACCTGCGCCGTGCTCCTGGCGCTGGGCTATTCGATCAATGTGCTGACCCTGTTCGGCATGGTGCTGGCCATCGGCATCCTGGTGGACGACGCCATCGTGGTGGTGGAGAACGTCGAGCGACTGATGGCCAGCGAGGGTCTCGACCCACGCGCCGCCACGCGCAAGGCCATGGGCGAGATCTCCGGCGCCATCGTCGGCATCACCCTGGTGCTCACCGCGGTCTTCGTGCCCATGGCCTTCATGAGCGGTTCGGTGGGCGTCATCTATCGCCAGTTCTCGGCGTCCATGGCGGTGGCCATCCTGCTTTCCGCCTTTCTCGCCCTGAGTCTGACCCCGGCGCTGTGCGCCACCCTGCTCAAGCCGATTCCCCAGGGTACCCATGCCCGCGGCGGCTTCTTTGGCGCCTTCAACCGGGGCTTCGAGCGCCTGACCGCCGGCTTCGAAGGCTGGGTGGCCCGCGCCATCCGCCGGCTGCTGCCCAATCTCCTGCTGTTCGCCGTCCTGCTGGTGGCCCTGGTGGCGCTCTATGGCCGCCTGCCCGGCGCCTTTCTGCCTACCGAGGACCAGGGCTATCTGATCACCGACATCCAGCTGCCGCCCGGCGCCACCCAGGAACGCACTCTCAAGGTGCTCGAGCGCCTGGAACGCCATTACGCCGCCGAACCCGGGGTGGCCAACGACCTCGTGCTGCTCGGCTTCAGCTTTTCCGGCAGCGGCCAGAACGCCGCCCTGGCGTTCACCACCCTCAAGGACTGGTCCGCCCGCGGCCCGACCGACTCCGCTGCGGCCATCGCCGAGCGCGCCAACGCCGCCCTGGCCGGCGAAAGCGAAGCCCAGGGCTTCGCCGTGCTGCCGCCGCCGGTGGAAGGCCTGGGCACCTCCAGCGGTTTCGAGGTGCGCCTGCAGGACAGGTCCAATCGCGGCCAGGCGGCGCTCAAGGCGGCGCGGGACGAGTTGCAGGCCCGGCTGGCGGGCAATCCGATCATCGCCTACGTGCGGGAGACCGCCCTGGCCGACAGCGCCCAGGTGCAGCTGGTGGTGGATCGCCGCCAGGCCGCCGCCCTGGGGGTTGGCTTCGCCGCCCTCGGCGAGACCCTGGGCACTGCCCTGGGCTCCAGCTATGTCAACGACTTCCCCAATCGCGGCCGGATGCAGCAGGTGACCGTGCAGGCCGAACTTGGCAGCCGCAGCCAGGTGGACGACCTGCTGCGCCTGGAGGTACGCAACGAGCGCGGGCGCATGGTGCCGCTATCCACCTTCGTCAGCGCCGACTGGACCCAGGGCCCGGCGCAGCTGTCGCGCTACAACGGCTATCCCGCCATCAGCCTGGCCGGCGAGCCGCTGCCCGGTCACACCACCGGCGAGGCCATGGCCGAACTGGAGCGCCTGGCCGCCGAGTTGCCCCGGGGTTTCGCCTTGGAATGGACGGCGCTGTCGCTGCAGGAACGCCTCTCCGCTGGCCAGGCACCGGTGCTGCTGGGGCTGTCGCTGCTGGTGGTGTTCCTCTGCCTGGCGGCGCTCTATGAAAGCTGGTCGATTCCCACCGCGGTATTGCTGGTGGTGCCCCTGGGCGTGCTCGGCGCGGTGCTGGCGGTGACCCTGAGGGGGATGCCCAACGACGTCTTCTTCAAGGTCGGCCTGATCACGGTGATCGGTCTCACGGCGAAGAACGCCATCCTGCTCATCGAATTCGCCAAGCGCCTGCACGATGGCGGTCTGGACCTCTACCAGGCCACCTGTCGCGCCGCCCGGCTGCGCCTGCGACCCATCGTCATGACCTCGCTGGCCTTCATTCTCGGGGTGGTGCCCCTGGCCCTGGCCACCGGTGCCAGCTCGGCGAGCCAGCAGGCGGTGGGCACCGGGGTGATCGGCGGCATGCTCAGCGCCACCTTGGCGCTGATCTTCGTGCCGGTGTTCTTCGTGCTGGTGCTGCGGCTGGTCCGGCGCTGGCGGGCGCCGGAACGCTAGCCTCAGGCGTTGCGGGGGCGCTCGTCGCCCAGCAGCGCGGCATCCTCGACCGGCGCGGGCTCCGGCTGGCGGGCGCCGATCTTGTCCGAGGTCCGCAAACTCTGCGGCAACGCCCAGAACATCAGGCCGGCGGCCAGCAGACTGGTGCAGCCGATGAGATAGAGGGCCGGGGTGGTGCTGCCGGTCATGTCCTTGATGTAGCCCACCATC
>NZ_WHOV01000155.1:0-7604 GCF_009765395.1 Pseudomonas sp. BAV 4579
GACAGGCCCTTTAGCGGACCTGTTGTGATTGGTGGGAGAGATGGTATCTACGAATCAGGTCACGCCTCGCCATTTACCAGCAGGGCAGCTTCAGCCTTTCGCCAATTCCTTCTCGATGGCCGCCACCAACCGCGGGTCATCCGCGGTCACATCCGGCGCGAAGCGCCCCACCACCTCGCCGTCCCGCCCGATCAGGAATTTCTCGAAATTCCACAGCACCTCGGGCTTGGGATTGGGGGTGCCACCACGACTCAGCATGCGCTCGCGGAAGGGGCCGTCGCCGGTCGTCTCGGGTTGCGCTTGGGTCAGTTCGGCATAGAGCGGATGCTTGTCTTCACCCACCACGCTGACCTTGGCGAACATGGGAAATTGCACACCATAGGTTAGGGTGCAGAATTCCTTGATCTCGGCGTCGCTGCCCGGCTCCTGCTGCTTGAAGTCGTTGGCGGGAAAGCCGAGCACTTCCAGGCCGCGCTCGCGCTGGGATTCGTAAAGGCGTTCCAGGCCTTCGTACTGGCTGGTCAGGCCGCACTTGGAGGCAACGTTCACCACCAGCAGCACCTTGCCCAGGTAGCGCTCCAGGGTCAGGGTTTCGCCGTCGATGGATTGCAGCGGGAGTTTCATCAGGGTCGCGGTCATGGTCGGCTTCCTCGGAAAGAAGCGATCAGCCTAGCGCAAAAACGCCGCCTCGATGGGCGGCGTCGATCAGACGGATGGGGCTCAGCGCTTGAGCTTGACCACGTCGCCGGAAACGGTGGTGGTGAAACCACTCAGGACGTAGGCCCAGAACCAGTTTTCCTGCACCTGGGCATTGATCAGCGCATCGCCACCGCGGGACTTGATGGCGGCCTGCTGAGCGCGCACGAAGCGGTCGTTCTGCTGGACCGGAATGAAGCCCAGGATCATGAGACCGGTCGCCTTGCCTTCGCCATGACCGACGACGGTGTACTGCGACGGACCCAGGTTCTGCGTCTTCATCGCGGTGCCGGTGCAGCCAGCGACGGCGGCGGCGAGGGCGAGGGAAGCGGCGAGCTTGGCGAAACGTTGCATGGAGTATTCCTTTTCTGATGTGGCAGGGCCGGGCGTCATTTCCCGGTTGGCTGAACTCTAGCAGCGCAACGCCCTGGGCGAGCCCCGTTCACCCCGGCGATAGGACCGCTCCTCCCGTTATCAGGTGATAGCGCCTCGATCTAAGCCGAGGCGGCCCGAGCTGCTACCATCGCCGCCTTTTCGTCCGGCGGTCGTGTCGGGCGCCGTTCTGGAGACCTCGTGTGAATCTGCCTCTCGTTCTCAACCTCGTCGCCTTCGCCGTGCTGCTCGGCCTGCTGGCGCGTACCCGCAACACCGGCTGGAGCCTGGCCGTGCGCGTCTTCATCGGTCTCGCCCTGGGCGTGGCCTTCGGCCTGCTGCTGCAATTCGTCTACGGGCATGACGCCCCGGTGCTCAAGACCTCCATCGGCTGGTTCAACCTGGTCGGCAACGGCTATGTGCAGCTGCTGCAGATGAGCATCATGCCGCTGGTGTTCGCCTCCATCCTGGCCGCCGTGGCGCGGCTGCGCGAGGCCTCGTCCATGGGCCGCATCAGCCTGCTGACCCTGGGCACCCTGCTGTTCACCACCGCCATCGCCGCCCTGGTCGGGGTGCTGGTCACCTGGCTGTTCGGCCTGAGCGCCGAGGGCCTGGTGCAAGGCGCCCAGGAGACCGCGCGCCTGACCGCCCTGCAGAACAGCTATGTCGGCAAGGTGGCGGATCTGTCGGTGCCGCAGTTGCTGCTGTCCTTCATTCCGAAGAATCCCATCGCCGATCTCACGGGTGCCAATCCCACCTCCATCATCAGTGTGGTGATCTTCGCCGCCTTCCTCGGCGTCGCCGCCCTGCGCCTGCAGCGCGACGATCCGGTGCGTGGCGAGAAGGTGCTAGCCGGCATCGACGTGCTCCAGGCCTGGGTCATGAAGCTGGTGCGCCTGCTGCTGCAACTCACCCCCTACGGCGTGCTGGCGCTGATGACCAAGATGGTCGCCACCGCCAGTCCTCAGGACGTGCTCAAGCTGGGCACCTTCCTGATCGCCTCCTACCTGGGCCTGGGCATCCTCTTTGGCGTGCATGCGCTGCTGCTGACCCTGAGCGGTCTGTCGCCCGTGCGCTTCTTTCCCAAGGTCTGGCCGGTACTGAGCTTCGCCTTCACCAGCCGTTCCAGCGCGGCGACCATCCCGCTGAGCATCGAGGCCCAGACCGAGCGCCTCGGCGTACCGCCCGCCATCGCCAGCTTTGCCGCCTCCTTTGGCGCCACCATCGGCCAGAACGGCTGCGCCGGTCTCTATCCGGCCATGCTGGCGGTGATGGTCGCCCCGACCTTGGGTATCAACCCCTTCGATCCGCTGTGGATCGCTACCCTGGTGGGTATCGTCACCCTGAGTTCGGCGGGCGTGGCCGGCGTGGGCGGCGGTGCTACCTTCGCCGCCCTGATCGTGCTGCCGGCCCTCGGTCTGCCAGTCACCCTGGTGGCGCTGCTGGTGTCCATCGAGCCGCTGATCGACATGGGCCGTACCGCCCTCAACGTTAACGGTTCCATGACCGCCGGTACCCTGACCGCACGCTGGATGGGCCAGCTGGACAAGGCCACCTATGACCGCAACGACCGCGCCGAAGCCCCGGCGGCGCCAATCAGTCGCGGCTGAGTCCGTAGGTCGGGTTGAGCGCAGCGAAGCCCAACAGGCGCGATCTATCCAAAGGCACTGGAAAAGGCTCTAGAATGCGCCTTTCCATTCACCAGGGACGGTGATCTTGGACTATCGACGCAGCCTTGCCGCGGGCGGCATCTTCTTTTTCACGCTCAATCTCAACGACCGCTCGGCCACTCTGCTCGTCGACCATATCGGGTCGCTCAGGCAGGCCGTGCGCGAGGTGAAGGTCCGGCATCCCTTCGATATCCTCGCCATGGTGGTCCTCCCCGATCACCTGCACGCGCTCTGGCGTTTGCCAGATGACGATGGTGACTATCCGCTGCGTTGGAGCCTGATCAAGGCAGGCTTCTCGCGTCAGTTACCGCCGTTGGAGACGGTGAATCTATCGCGCCGGCTGAAACGCGAACGCGGCGTCTGGCAAAGACGCTATTGGGAGCACCGGATTCGGGACGAGCAGGATCTGCAGCGACATTTCGACTACATCCATTTCAACCCGGTGAAGCACGGCCATGCGCCTAGGGCGGTGGAGTGGCCCCATTCGTCCATTCATCGCTATGTGCGAGCGGGCGTCCTGCCGGCGGATTGGACAGGACAGCGCGATGAGGACTGGGCGGTGGGCGAGCGGTGAGAGTTGGGCGTGTCGGGCTTCGCTACGCTCAGCGCCAACCTACGAGGTTCAATTCGCCACGCCGTGCCCAAGCGACCTTGGATACCCGTAGGTTGGTTGAGCGCAGCGAAGCCCAACATTCCCTGTGCCTCGTTAGAACAGGAAATACCGCTGCGCCATCGGCAGCACCTCTGCCGGTTCGCACCAGAGCAGCTGCCCATCGGCCTTGACCTGGTAGTTCTGCGGATCGACCTCGATGGTCGGCAGGTAGTCGTTGTGGATGAGGTCGCTCTTCTGCGCGGTGCGGCAGCCCTTCACCACGCCGATGCGCTTCTTCAGCCCCAGTTGCTCGGGCACCCCGGCGTCGAAGGCGGCCTGGCTGATGAAGGTCAGGCTGGTGTCGTGGAGCATGCCGGCGTAGCTGCCGAACATCGGGCGGTAGTGCACCGGTTGCGGGGTGGGGATGGAGGCGTTGGCGTCGCCCATCAGACTGGCCGCGATGGCGCCGCCCTTGAGGATCAGCGTCGGCTTCACCCCGAAGAACGCCGGGCGCCAGAGCACCAGATCGGCGAACTTGCCCACCTCGATGGAGCCCACCTCGTGGCTGATGCCATGGGTGATCGCCGGGTTGATGGTGTACTTGGCGATGTAGCGCTTGACGCGGAAATTGTCGTTGCCGGCGCCATCCTCGGGCAGCGGGCCGCGCTGCTTCTTCATCTTGTCGGCGGTCTGCCAGGTACGGGTGATGACCTCGCCGACGCGGCCCATGGCCTGGCTGTCGGAACTGATCATGGCGAAGGCGCCGAGGTCGTGGAGGATGTCCTCGGCGGCGATGGTCTCGCGGCGGATGCGACTCTCGGCGAAGGCCACGTCCTCGGCGATGCTCGGGTCCAGGTGGTGGCAGACCATGAGCATGTCCAGGTGCTCGTCGATGGTGTTCTTGGTGAAGGGCCGCGTCGGGTTGGTGGAGCTGGGCAGCACGTTGGGGAAGCCGCAGGCCTTGATGATGTCCGGCGCGTGGCCGCCCCCGGCACCCTCGGTGTGGTAGGTGTGGATGGTGCGACCCTTGAAGGCGCCCAGGGTGGTCTCGACGAAACCGGATTCGTTGAGGGTGTCGGTGTGGATGGCCACCTGGATGTCGAAGCGATCGGCCACCGCCAGGCAGTTGTCGATGGCGGCGGGGGTGGTGCCCCAGTCCTCGTGCAGTTTCAAGCCGATGGCGCCGGCGCGGACCTGTTCTTCCAGCGGCCCGGGCAGGCTGGCGTTGCCCTTGCCGGTGAAGCCGATGTTCATCGGGAAGGCGTCGGCGGCCTTGAGCATCTGCGCCATGTGCCAGGGACCGGGGGTCACGGTGGTGGCATAGGTGCCGGTGGCCGGCCCGGTGCCGCCACCGATCATGGTGGTGGTGCCGCTCATGAGCGCCTCTTCGATCTGCTGCGGGCAGATGAAGTGGATGTGGGAGTCGATGCCACCGGCGGTGAGGATCATGCCCTCGCCGGCGATGACCTCGGTGGCGGCGCCGATGGGCACGCTGACACCGGGCTGGATATCCGGGTTGCCGGCCTTGCCGATGGCATGGATGCGACCGTTCTTGAGCCCGAGGTCGGCCTTGACGATGCCCCAGTGATCGACGATCAGGGCATTGGTGATGACGGTATCCACCACCTCGGCGGCGAGTAGCTGGCTCTGGCCCATGCCGTCGCGGATGACCTTGCCGCCACCGAATTTCACTTCTTCGCCATAGACGGTGTGGTCTTCTTCGACCTCGATCCAGAGGTCGGTATCGGCCAGGCGCACCCGGTCGCCGGTGGTGGGGCCGAACATGTCGGCATAGGCTTGGCGGGAGATTTTCATAGGTGTGAATCCCGAATAAAGGTGGTCCGGTTTGCCCTCACCCCGACCCTCTCCCGGAGGGAGAAGGGGAAGAACGGATGGCATCCTGTTGCCTCGTGCAGGGAGTTATTCCTGGACGGCAGGGTGTTCTGGTTTGCCCTCACCCCGACCCTCTCCAGGAGGGAGAGGGGGAAGAGCGGGTGGCATCCTGTTACCGTGAGCAGGGAGTTATTCCTGGACGGCAGGGTGTTCTGGTTTGCTCTCACCCCGACCCTCTCCCAGGGGGAGAGGGGGAAGGGCGGGTGTTCCGGTTTGGCCTCTCGCTCCGCTCCAGTCTCGCGGAGCAGGAGGAAAGCGCGAAAGGCACGGTGTCTGCTTTTAGCCCCCTCTCCCTGAGGGAGAGGGTTGGGGTGAGGGGGCTTGTCCCTACAACTTCCCCATCACCCGCCCGGCGAAGCCGTAGACGGTGCGCAGGCCGGCCAGCTCGACCAGTTCCACCTCGCGACTCTGGCCCGGTTCGAAGCGCACGGCGGTGCCGGCGGCGATGTTCAGGCGCATGCCGCGGGCCAGGGCGCGATCGAACAGCAGGGCGTCATTGGTCTCGTGGAAGTGGTAGTGGGAGCCCACCTGGATCGGCCGATCGCCGCTGTTGGCGACGGTCAGGCTCAGGGTGCGGCGGCCGGCGTTGAGTTCGATATCGCCGTCCTGGATCTGGTATTCGCCGGGGATCATGGGCGCTGCTCCAGCATCAGTTGCATGAAGGTGAGATCCAGCCAGCGACCGAACTTGGTGCCGACCTGGGGCATCTGCCCGGTGGTGAGGAAGCCCAGTCGCTCGTGCAGGCGGATGGAGGCCTGGTTGCCGCTCTCGATGGCGGCCACCATCACGTGCTTGTCGCAGGCGCGGGCGCGTTCGATGAGCACCGTCATCAGGCGCGGGCCGATGCCCTGGCCGCGCTGGTCGGGGTGGATGTAGACCGAGTGCTCGACGGTGTGGCGAAAGCCCTCGAAGGGCCGCCAGTCGCCAAAGGAGGCATAGCCCACCACCACGCCGTCGGCATTCTCGGCGACCAGGATGGGGTAGCCCTGGGTGGCGCGCAGGTCGAACCAGGCCTGGCGATTGGCCAGGTCCACCGGGGTCTCGTTCCAGATCGCCGTGGTGTTGCTGACGGCGTCATTGTAGATGTGCAGCACGGCCGGCAGGTCGGCAGGGGTGGCGTCGCGGACGATCAGACTCATGGCGGTCTCCCTAGGCGATCGGCTGGTGGACGGTGACCAGCTTGGTCCCGTCGGGGAAGGTGGCTTCCACCTGGATCTCCGGGATCATCTCCGGAACGCCTTCCATCACCTGGTCGCGGGTCAGCAGGGTGGTGCCATAGTGCATCAGCTCGGCGACGGTGCGACCGTCACGGGCGCCTTCGAGCAGGGCGGCGGAGATCAGCGCCATGGCTTCCGGGTAGTTGAGCTTCACCCCACGCGCCAGGCGGCGTTCGGCCACCAGGCCGGCGGTGAAGATGAGCAGCTTGTCTTTTTCGCGGGGCGTCAGGTCCATGGGTGTTCCGATTGGCAGGTTCGGTCAAGGAAGGTCGATCATCGCGGCCGTGGGCCGCGCCTACAAGGGTGTCGCGACCTCAGGTGCTCCAGATCCGCGGTGGCACGGCGGCGCGACCGAGCAGGGCCGGGCGCAGCAGGCGCCAGACCTCGATCAGCCAGGCGCGGGCCTGCAGCGATTCGGCGGCCAGGCAGCGGGCGACAACCAGGCCGGGCAGTTGGGTCAGGTCGCCGCGGACCGGCAGACCAAGTTCGCGGCAACGCGCCAGGGTATCGGCGTCCAGGGTGCCGGTGATCAGCAGGGTGGCGAACACCGGCTGACCGGCGAGGCCGATGGGCGAGTCCAGCAACCGATCCGCACCGACCAGGCGCTGGCGCTCGTGCCACAGCGGAGTGCCGTCACGGCGAATGTCCAGATGCGCCTGGAACAGGCCCTCGGCGAAGCGCTCGGCACTGGCCGGGCGGCCCAGGGCGACGATGTCCCAGTAGCAGAGGCGAGCGTCGCCCGCCAGCTCGATGCGGGTGGCGAGACGGGCCTGGGCGCCGGAGAAGACGATGGTCTCCTGGGGCAGCCATTCCAGGGTTGCGCCAGCGGCCACGCGCAGGTCGATCTGCTGGTGGGCGGCGCTGTCGGCGCGATACCACTTGGCCGCCCCGGGGCTGGTGAGCTGAGCCCAGGCGTTTTCGCCGACGCTGACGTCGATGTCCAGCCGATCGCCCCCGGCGATGCCTCCCGGGGGATGGACGATGATGTGCTGGCAGAGCTCGGGGCCTTCGGCGTGCAGGTGTTTCTGCACCCGCAAGGGGCCGAGGTGGCGGCGGGTGATCGGCCGGGTCCAGTCGCCCTGGCGGGCATAGGCCAACTCCAGGCGCGCCAGCCAGGCGGGGGTGAAGAGGGCAGGGGGCAGGGCAGAGGTCATCGGGTGGTCG
>NZ_WHOV01000015.1:0-40524 GCF_009765395.1 Pseudomonas sp. BAV 4579
CGCTGAAGCCCGCCCCGGCCACGCCGCCCGCGCCCCTCACCGCCACGCCGGCCGAACGCCAGGAGCCCGCGCTCGGCCGGGTCGAAGCCGACGACGACGAACGCGCCGAACCCGGCCTGGGCCGCCTCGACGACTGGCAGGAGCCGGCTGCCGAATCCCTCAGCGCCGCTCGCGACAGCGACGACGAGCCGCCGCCGGCCAAGGCCGCGAGCGGCCTGCGCAGCGAGCCGGAATGGCAGGACGATCCGCTGCTGGACCTGCACGACGAACCGCTGCAGCTGGACAGCCACCCGCAGCGCCCGCGCTGGGGTCGCCGCCTGCTGTGGATCCTGCTCTGCCTGCTGGCGCTGCTCGGCCTGGCCGGCCAGTACGTCTATTACCACTTCGACGAACTGGCGCGGCAGGACAGCTATCGCCCGCTGTTCGTCCAGGCCTGCGCCAGCCTCGGCTGCAAGGTGCCGTCCAAGGTCGATGTCCAGCAGATCCGCAGCAGCAACCTGGTGGTGCGCAGCCACCCGCAATTTTCCGGGGCGCTGCGCGTCGATGCCATCCTCTACAACCGGGCACCCTTCTCGCAGCCCTTTCCGCTGCTGGAATTGCGCTTCGCCGACCTCAATGGCCAACTGCTCGCCAGCCGCCGCTTCAAGCCGGGCGAATACCTGAATGGCGAACTGAAAGGCCAGGACGAGATGCCGCCGCAGACGCCGATCCACATCGCCCTGGACATCCTCGACCCCGGTCCGCGAGCCGTGAATTACAGCCTGAGCTTCTTCTCGCCGGAGTAGCGCCAGGGTGAATTGCTCATAAACTAGCCAACTCGCGCTTTATCCGGAGGCGGCGAGCGGGTATCATTCCCAACCCTTTTCAAGCACAGCAGCCCCTGTCCGCGGCCGGTTCCCGGCGCAGGCGGAACAGGCGCCTATTCGCCAGGGAAAAAGATATGTCGATGGTACGCATCGGCCCTTATACCTTGCCCAATCCGCTGATTCTCGCGCCCATGGCCGGGGTCACCGACCTGCCCTTCCGGCGCCTGTGCCTGGCACTCGGCGCCGGCATGGCCGTGTCGGAAATGGTGACCAGTGACGTGCGGCTCTACGACAGCCGCAAGTCGCGGCTGCGCCTGATCCACGCCAGCGAGCAGGAACCGCGTTCGGTGCAGATCGCCGGCGGCGATCCGGCGATGCTGGCCGAGGCGGCCCGGCGCAATGTCGAACTGGGTGCCCAGATCATCGACATCAACATGGGCTGCCCGGCGAAAAAGGTCTGCAACAAGGCCGCCGGCTCCGCGCTGATGAAGGATGAGGCCCTGGTGGCCGAGATCCTCGCCGCCGTGGTGGCCGCCGTCGACGTCCCCGTGACCCTGAAGATCCGCACCGGCTGGAATCCCGACAATCGCAACGGCCTGCGCATCGCGCAGCTGGCCGAAGCCGCGGGCATCCATGCCCTCGCCGTGCATGGCCGCACCCGGGACGACCGTTTCCTCGGCGCCGCCGAGTACGACACCATCGCCGCCATCAAGCAGGCGGTCGGTATCCCGGTGTTCGCCAACGGCGACATCGACAGCCCGGAAAAGGCCCGCTGGGTGCTCGAACACACCGGCTGCGACGGCCTGCTGATCGGCCGCGCCGCCCAGGGGCGCCCCTGGATCTTCCGCGAAATCGCCCACTACCTGGCGACCGGCGAGCACCTGGCGGCGCCCGACGATGCCGAGGTGGAGGCCATCCTGCTGGAACACCTCGACGCCCTGCACGCCTTCTATGGCGCGGAAATGGGCGTGCGCATCGCCCGCAAGCACGTCGGCTGGTATCTGGCCGACCGGCCGGGCGCCGCGGAATCGCGCGCCCAGTTCAACCGACTGCAAGACACCCAAGCCCAGCACGCCAGCATTCGCGCGTTCTTCGCGCAGCCCCCGACCGGGAAGCAGGTGGCATGAATTCGATGACCGAGACTTTGACTGGAACAGCGCCTGTGAGTGACAACGGCGACCTCAAGCAGCACCTGACCGCTCCCTTGCAGGAGGGTCAGACGCTGCGCGACAGCGTGGAAAAGGCGCTGCGCAACTATTTCGCCCACCTCGATGGGCAGCCGGTGACCGACGTCTACAACATGGTGCTCTGCGAAGTGGAAGCACCCCTGCTCGAAAGCGTGATGAATTACGTCAAGGGCAACCAGACCAAGGCATCGGAGATGCTCGGGCTCAATCGCGGCACCCTGCGCAAGAAGCTCAAGCAGTACGACCTGCTCTGATCCGCCTCATCGCCGGCGGCCCAGGGGGCTTGACCGGCGGTCTTTCTCCTCCTGATGGACATGACCATGACCGACCAGACCTCTCGCCTCCCCGTCCGCCGTGCGCTGATCAGCGTGTCCGACAAGACGGGCGTCGTCGACTTCGCCCGCGAACTCGCGGCCATCGGCGTGGAAATCCTGTCCACCGGCGGCACCTACAAGCTGCTGCGCGATGAAGGCATCCCGGCCGTGGAAGTCGCCGACTACACCGGTTTCCCGGAGATGATGGACGGGCGCGTCAAGACCCTGCATCCGAAGATCCACGGCGGCATCCTCGGTCGTCGCGGCGTCGACCACGAGGTGATGAGCGAACACGGCATACGCCCCATCGACCTGGTCGCGGTCAACCTCTATCCCTTCGCCGCCACAGTGGCCAAGCCCGGCTGCAGCCTGGCCGATGCCATCGAGAACATCGACATCGGCGGCCCGACCATGGTCCGCAGCGCGGCGAAGAACCACAAGGACGTCGCCATCGTGGTCAATGCCAGCGACTACGCGGCCATCCTCGACGACCTCAAGGCCGGTGGCCTGACCTATGCCCAGCGCTTCGACCTGGCGCTCAAGGCCTTCGAGCACACCGCCGCCTACGACGGCATGATCGCCAATTACCTGGGCAGCATCGACCAGCAGGCCGAGACCCTGACCACCGAAGGCCGCGCCGCCTTCCCGCGGACCTTCAGCGCCCAGTTCATCAAGGCGCAGGACATGAGATATGGCGAGAATCCGCACCAGCAGGCGGCCTTCTACGTCGAGCACGCCAGCGAAGCCTGCGTGGCCACCGCCACCCAGCTGCAGGGCAAGGAACTGTCCTTCAACAACGTCGCCGACACCGATGCCGCCCTGGAGACCGTGAAGAGCTACGGGGAACCGGCCTGCGTCATCGTCAAGCACGCCAATCCCTGCGGCGTGGCCGTCGCCGGCGACATCCGCCAGGCCTATGAACTGGCCTATGCCACCGACAGCGAATCGGCCTTCGGCGGTATCATCGCCTTCAACCGCGAACTGGACGCCGAGACCGCCCGCGCCATCGTCGAGCGCCAGTTCGTCGAGGTGATCATCGCCCCGCGCGTCAGCGCCGAAGCCCGCGAAGTCGTCGCGGCCAAGGCCAACGTCCGCCTGCTGGAGTGCGGCGAGTGGCCCGCCGAGCGCAAGCCCGGCCTGGACCTCAAGCGCGTCAACGGCGGCCTGCTGGTGCAGAGCCGCGACATCGCCATGATCACCGCCGACGACCTCAAGGTGGTGACCCGCCGCGCGCCCAGCGAGCAGGAGCTGCAGGACCTGATCTTCGCCTGGAAGGTGGCCAAGTTCGTCAAGTCCAACGCCATCGTCTACGCCAAGGGCCAGCAGACCGTGGGCATCGGCGCCGGCCAGATGAGCCGCGTCAACTCGGCGCGCATCGCCGCCATCAAGGCCGAGCACGCCGGTCTGGCCGTGGCCGGTGCGGTCATGGCCTCGGACGCCTTCTTCCCCTTCCGCGACGGCATCGACAACGCCGCGGCCAACGGCATCACCGCGGTGATCCAGCCGGGCGGCTCCATGCGCGACGCCGAGGTGATCGCCGCCGCCGACGAAGCCGGCATCGCCATGGTCTTCACCGGCATGCGCCACTTCCGCCACTAAGGCCCGCCACGGCGAGGGCCGCAGCCCTCGCCGTCGACCCATTTGCGTGGCGGACGTGCCCAGCGTTCGCCCAGAGGAAAGCTTCATGAACGTACTCATCATCGGCAGCGGCGGTCGCGAACACGCCCTGGCCTGGAAGGTCGCCCAGGACAGTCGGGTCACCAAGGTCTACGTCGCCCCCGGCAACGCCGGCACCGCCACCGAAGCCAAGTGCGAGAACGTCGCCCTCGACGTCCTGGCCCTGGAGCAACTGGCCGACTTCGCCGCCGCCAACGTCGAGCTGACCATCGTCGGCCCCGAGGCGCCGCTGGTGGCCGGCGTGGTCGACCTGTTCCGCAGCCGTGGCCTGCCCTGCTTCGGCCCCACCGCCGGCGCGGCGCAACTGGAAGGCTCCAAGGCCTTCACCAAGGATTTCCTCGCGCGCCATCAGATCCCCACCGCCGCCTACGCCAACTTCACCGAGGTGGAGCCGGCGCTGGCCTATCTGCGCGAGCAGGGTGCGCCCATCGTGATCAAGGCCGATGGCCTGGCCGCCGGCAAGGGCGTGATCGTCGCCATGACCCTGGCCGAAGCCGAGGACGCCGTGCGTGACATGCTCTCCGGCAATGCCTTCGGCGATGCCGGTGCGCGAGTGGTGATCGAGGAATTCCTCGATGGCGAGGAAGCCAGCTTCATCGTCATGGTGGATGGCAAGAACGTGCTGCCGATGGCCACCAGCCAGGACCACAAGCGCGTCGGCGACGGCGACAGCGGTCCTAACACCGGCGGCATGGGCGCCTACTCCCCGGCGCCGGTGGTGACCGCGGCGGTCCATGAGCGGGTCATGCGCGAGATCATCGAACCCACTGTGGCCGGCATGGCCAGCGAAGGCAATGTCTACACCGGCTTCCTCTATGCCGGCCTGATGATCGACCAGAGTGGCGCGCCCAAGGTCATCGAATTCAACTGCCGATTCGGCGATCCCGAGACCCAGCCGGTGATGCTGCGCCTGCAGTCCAGCCTGGTGCTGCTGGTGGAGGCCGCCCTGGCCGAGGCCCTCGACAAGATCGAAGCCTGCTGGGATCCCCGCCCGAGCCTGGGCATCGTCCTGGCCGCCGGCGGCTATCCGGGCGACTACGCCACGGGTGACGCCATCGCCGGTCTCGAGGCCGCCGCAGCGCTGCCGGGCAAGGTGTTCCACGCGGGCACCGGCCTGCGCGACGGTCAGGTCGTCACCGCCGGCGGTCGGGTGCTGTGCGCCACGGCTCTGGGCGAAACGGTCTCCGCCGCCCAGCAGAACGCCGCTGCGCTGGCCCGGGAAATCTCCTGGCCGGGCTGCTTCTACCGCAGCGACATCGGCTACCGCGCCATCGCCCGCGAGCGACAGTGAAGCTCGCCTAAGGGGTCAGCCTGTTACACTGTTACGTCAACAGACGTGACGGGCTGGTCTATACTCGACGTCCGCATTTGCGAAGGGAACTCTCGTGCACCGGCTCTGGATCGCCATAGGCTTTGTGGTCAGCTGGCTGCTGTTGCTGCTGGTGGCCAATTCCGTGCAGGCCGAGAATTCGCCGGATGCGGGCTGGGCGCAGTACGAGGACGTCACCGGCGAATTCTCGCTCGACGATGTCCGTGATCGGCTGTCCGCCTTCAAACCGCTGACCACCGCCAGGGCCCACCGCCCGGCCGGTTCCGGTGCGCTCTGGCTGCACACCCGCATCCAGCCCGACGCCCAGCAGCGGCTGCTGCGCATCATTTCGCCCAACGTCGGCTATCTGGATTTCTTCGCCTATCGCGATGACCAGTTGCTCAGCGAGATCCGCGATGGCCTGTCGCGGCCGCTGCTCAATCCACAGCAACTCAGTCGCGACTTCGTCTTTCCGATTCCACAGAGCGATCAGCCGCTCGACCTCTTCCTGAGATTCGAATCGCCCCAGCCGATGCGAATCGCCCTGACCCTGAGCAGCAGTGCCGAAGCCGAGATCACCCATCGCCTGGTGATGTTCGGCGTGTTGCTCGGCTGCCTGGCCATGCTGGCGCTGTACAACGGCGCCCAGCTGCTCTATCACCGCAGTCGCGCCACCAGCGCCCTCACCCTGCTGCTGGTGATGCTGGTCTGCGTGGCCCTGAACATCTTCGGACTGAGCAAGTTCTTCCTGGGCACCTTCAAGAGCCAGACGCCGCTGCTGACCGATCTGTCGGTGCTGGCCTGCAGCGCCGCCGGGCTGAATCTCGTGGGCGCCTTCTTCGGCTGGCGACGGCTGCCGCTGTGGGTCCGCCGCACGCTGCGCGGCCTGCTGGCCCTGGTCGGCCTGGCCGCCGTGGTGCGTATCGCCGCCGGCGAATTCTATGTCGGCGACTGGCTGATGGCGGTCAATGGCCTGGCGCTGTGCGCCTGCCTGATCATCGCGCTGGAGCGCTGGCACCAGGGCGCCCGCTATGGGCGGCTGCTGGTGATGAGCTGCGCCCTGCTGGCCCTGGCCGGGCTGATCGCGCTGCCGATCCTGGCCGGCTACGCCAATCCACCGGTGTGGATGGGCCGCGGCCTGATCGCCAGCTGCATGCTCAGCGGCATCCTGCTGACCCTGGCCCTGGAGGAGCGGCGTCGCTATCTGCGCGAGGAACATTTCACCCGCACCCGCGACAGAGCCACGAACCATGCGGAGCTCAAGGGCAAGGCCGAATTTCTCTCGCGCATCAGCCACGAGATCCGCACGCCCATGAACGGCGTGCTGGGCATGACCGAATTGCTGCAGGGCACGGCGCTGTCGGCCAAGCAGCGCGACTATGTGCAGACCATCCACAGCGCCGGCGCCGAGTTGCTCAACCTGATCAACGAGATCATCGACATCACCCGCCTGGAAAGTGGCCAGATCGAACTCGAGGAGGTCACCTTCGACCTCAACGCCCTGCTCGACGACTGCCTGGACATCTTCCGGCCGCGTGCCGAGGAGCACCGGGTCGAACTGCTCAGTTTCATCCAGCCCCAGGTGCCGCGCCGTTTCATCGGCGACCCGACCCGCTTGCGCCAGATCCTGCTCAACCTGCTGGAAAACGCCTTCCAGCGCACCGAGGAAGGCGAGATCCTGCTGGTGATCTCCCTGGAAGAGGCCACCGGCCAGCCACCACGCCTGCGCATCTCGGTGCAGGACAGCGGCACGCCGCTGGACGCGGCGCTGAGTCGCCAGCTGCTGTCCACCCACCTCGACCGCCGCGACTTTCTCGCCAGCGACACCGACAGCCTGGATTTCGGCCTGATCATCGCCCGCCAGCTGGTGCTGCTGATGCAGGGCGACTTCGGCATCCAGAACAACGCCGAAGGCGGTTCCAGCTTCTGGATCAGCCTGCCCATCCCGGCGCAGGCGCTGGTCCTGTCGCGCGGCGACAGCGACTATCCGCTGCAGGACGTGCGGGTGCTGGTGGTCGACGACAACGAACTCTGCCGCAAGGTCCTGCAGCAGCAGTGCAGCGCCTGGGGCATGCAGGCGGTGACCGCCGCCTCCGGGCGCGAGGCCCTGGCCCTGCTGCGTACCCAGTCGCACCTGCGGGAATACTTCGATGTGGTGCTGCTCGATCAGCAGATGCCGGGCATGACCGGCATGCAGCTCGCCGCGCGCATCAACGAAGACGAGAATCTCAACCACGATCTGCTGCTGATCATGCTCACCGGGCTGAGCAACGCGCCGAGCAAGGTCATCGCCCGCAACGCCGGCATCAAGCGGGTGCTGGCCAAGCCGGTGGCCGGCTATACCCTCAGAGCCACCCTGGCCGACGAACTGTCGCGCCGCGGCCAGCGGGTCAGCGAGCCCGAGCCCCAGGAACAGCCCAGCGGCATTCCCAGCGATTTCCGCGTGCTGGTGGCCGAGGACAACAGCATCTCGGTCAAGGTGATCCGCGGCATGCTGAAGAAGCTCGGCGTCGAACCCGATACCGTGAGCAACGGCCTGGAGGCCTTCGAAAAGCTCCAGCAGAACACCTACGACCTCATCCTGATGGATTGCGAGATGCCCCTGCTGGACGGCTTTGGCGCCACCCGCCGGCTACGCGCCTGGGAACAGCAGAATCATCGTTCGCGCACTCCGGTGGTGGCCCTGACCGCGCATATCCTCGCCGAGCACAAGGATCGCGCCCAGGAGGCCGGCATGGACGGCCACATGGGCAAGCCGATCGAACTCTCGCAACTGCGTGAACTGCTGCTCTACTGGGCCGAGCGGCGGCGCCTGGACGTGACCCGCGCCGGCCTCAAGGCGACTCCTTGAACCTGTCCTCGACATAGGTGATCCGGGTCTTGCCATGGGGCACCGGATTGCCTTCCTCGTCGAGATTGACGAAGACGATCTTGTCGATGGTGAGGATGCTCTTGCGGGTGATCTTGTTGCGCACCTCGCATCTCAGGGTGATGGAGGTACGCCCGAACTCGGTGGCGGTGATGCCCAGCTCGATGATGTCGCCCTGACGCGAGGCGCTGATGAAGTTGATCTCCGAGATGTACTTGGTCACCACCTTGGGATTTTCCAGCTGCACGATGGCGTAGATCGCCGCCTCCTCGTCGATCCATTTCAGCAGACTGCCGCCGAACAGGGTGCCATTGGCGTTGAGGTCTTCGGGTTTCACCCACTTGCGGGTATGGAAGTTCATCAGGGCTCCTTGAATTTCCAGGGGGGTTGGAGCATCAGATCAGGGTGCGCGCGGTAGATTCCGGTCGACATGAGGCAGAGCGCCACCCTTTGGGTTTATCGCGATCCTCGTTATACTGCCCGCGCATCGCGGCCACCAGGCCGCCCCGCCTTCCGTTCGAGGGGCGCTGCAGCACGCTGCGTTATCCCATCCTAGCCGACCCGCCGCTGGCGCGCGCATCACGGCCGGCATGACGTCAGACGTTGTCAGGCTCGAACGGAGCGTTATCAGAACGCATCAACGGCGCCCATTCGCACCTAACGAATGGAGACTCTTCAATGAGCGCTGTCCTCACGCCTGCCGCTTTCAACGATTTCAAGGTCGCCGACATCTCCCTGGCCGACTGGGGTCGTCGCGAAGTCATCATCGCCGAATCGGAAATGCCCGCCCTCATGGCGCTGCGTGGCAAGTACGCCGGCGAGCAACCCCTGGCCGGTGCCAAGATCCTCGGCTGCATCCACATGACCATCCAGACCGCCGTGCTCATCGAGACCCTGGTGGCCCTGGGCGCCGAAGTGCGCTGGTCCAGCTGCAACATCTTCTCCACCCAGGACCAGGCCGCCGCCGCCATCGCCGCCGCCGGTATCCCGGTGTTCGCCTGGAAGGGCGAGACCGAAGCCGAATACGAGTGGTGCATCGAGCAGACCATCCTCAAGGACGGCCAGCCCTGGGACGCCAACATGGTGCTGGACGATGGCGGTGACCTGACCCAGATCCTGCACGACAAGTATCCGCAGGTGCTGGAGCGCGTGCACGGCATCACCGAAGAGACCACCACCGGCGTGCATCGCCTGCTGGACATGCTCAAGGACGGCACCCTCAAGGTCCCGGCGATCAACGTCAACGACTCGGTCACCAAGAGCAAGAACGACAACAAGTACGGTTGCCGCCACAGCCTCAACGACGCCATCAAGCGCGCCACCGACCACCTGCTGTCCGGCAAGCAGGCGCTGGTGATCGGCTACGGCGACGTGGGCAAGGGCTCGGCCGCCTCGCTGCGTCAGGAAGGCATGATCGTCAAGGTCTCGGAAGTCGACCCGATCTGCGCCATGCAGGCCTGCATGGATGGCTACGAGCTGGTCTCGCCCTATGTCGATGGCCTGAACGACGGCACCGAAGCCTCGGTGGATCGCGCCCTGCTGGGCAAGATCGACCTGATCGTCACCACCACCGGCAACGTCAACGTCTGTGACGCCAATATGCTCAAGGCGCTGAAGAAGCGCGCCCTGGTGTGCAACATCGGCCACTTCGACAACGAGATCGACACCGCCTTCATGCGCCAGCACTGGGGCTGGGAAGAGGTGAAGCCGCAGGTGCACAAGATCCACCGCACCGGCCTGACCGTCGACTCGGCCAACGACGACTACCTGATCCTGCTGGCCGAAGGCCGCCTGGTGAACCTGGGCAACGCCACCGGCCACCCCAGCCGCATCATGGACGGCTCCTTCGCCAACCAGGTGCTGGCGCAGATTCACCTGTACCAGGAGAAGTTCGCCGACCTGCCGGTCGCCGAGAAGACCGCCAACGTCACCGTCATGGTCCTGCCCAAGAAGCTCGACGAAGAAGTGGCGCTGGAAATGGTGAAGGGCTTCGGTGGCGTGGTGACCCGCCTGACAGACGCTCAGGCCAAGTACATCGGCGTGACCCAGGAAGGCCCCTTCAAGCCCGACAGCTACCGCTACTGATGGCCAGGCCACCCGCTCCCCGGAGCGGGTGGCCGCCCACGAGAGAGACGACGTGAAACCCAGTCTGAGTTTCGAATTCTTTCCCTGCAAGACAGAAGCGGGCCACGAGAAGCTGATCGCCACGGCGCGGCAACTGGCGAGTCACGGGCCGGAGTTCTTTTCCTGCACCTATGGCGCCGGTGGCTCCACCCGCGACGGTACCTATCGCACCGTGCGCCAGCTCAACGACGAGGTCGGGGTGCCGACCGCACCGCATCTGTCGTGCGTCGGAGACAGCAAGGCCAAGCTGCGCGAGTTGCTCCAGCAGTACCGGGAAGCCGGCATCAACCGCATCGTCGCCCTGCGCGGCGACCTGCCGTCCGGCATGGGCCTGTCCGGCGGTGGCGAATTGCGCCACGCCAGCGATCTGGTCGCCTTCATCCGCGAGGAAACCGGTGATCACTTCCATATCGAAGTCGCCGCCTATCCGGAAACCCATCCGCAGGCGCGCAGCTTTACGGACGACGTGCGCAATTTCGTGTACAAGATGCAGGCCGGTGCTGACCGCGCGGTCACCCAGTACTTCTTCAACGCCGATTGCTACTTCCATTTTGTGGAACGTGTCCGCAAACTGGGAGTCGAAGCTCCGGTGATCCCTGGCATCATGCCGATCACCAACTACAGCAAGTTGGCGCGCTTCTCCGATGCCTGTGGCGCTGAATTGCCACGTTGGCTGCGGAAGCAACTGGAAGCCTACGGTGACGACACCCAGAGCATCCAGGCCTTTGGCGAAGAAGTCATGACCGACCTCTGCGAGCGACTGCTCGAAGGTGGGGCACCCGGTGTGCACTTCTATACCCTGAACCAAGCGGAACCGTGTATCGCCATCTGGCGAAACCTCGGTTTTTGAAGTCGGCCAGGCGAACTGGCGGCGACTTTACCCAATCGTGATTACCGCTATCGGTCATCGTCCGACTCGTCATCCAGCGCAGGATGACGAGGGTGGGCGAGACGTCCCAAGCCTTTCGGACGTCAACCGGCAGCGCAACCGCGCCCCCACGTCGGCGGGACGCCGACAGAGACAGGAACCCCGCATGTCCTTCATTTCCCTCGGTCTCTCCGAGGCCCTTGCCCGCGCTGTGGAAGACGCTGGCTACACGAATCCCACGCCTGTTCAGCAACGCGCCATTCCGGCCGTCCTGCAGGGTCGCGATCTGATGGTGGCCGCCCAGACCGGCACCGGCAAGACCGGTGGCTTCGCGCTGCCGGTGCTTGAGCGCCTGTTTCCCAACGGTCATCCCGATGGTCACCACTATGTGGCCAAGCAGCCCCGCGTGCTGGTGCTGACGCCGACCCGTGAACTGGCGGCCCAGGTCCACGACAGCTTCAAGGTGTACGCCCGCGACCTGCCCATGCGCAGCGCCTGCGTCTTCGGTGGCGTCGGCCTCAAGCCGCAGGTCACCGCCCTGGCCAAGGGTGTCGACGTGCTCGTCGCCTGCCCGGGTCGCCTGCTGGACCTCGCCGGTCAGCAGAGCGTCGATCTGTCCGCCATCGAGGTCCTGGTGCTGGACGAAGCCGACCGCATGCTGGACATGGGCTTCATCCACGATGTGAAGAAGGTCCTGGCCCGTCTGCCGGCCCGCCGCCAGAACCTGCTGTTCTCGGCCACCTTCTCCAAGGACATCACCGACCTCGCCGGCAAGCTGCTGCAGGATCCCGAGCGGATCGAGGTCACCCCGCCGAACACCACCGTCGAGCGCATCGAGCAGCGGCTGTTCCGCATCCCCGCCAACCAGAAGCGCGCCCTGCTCGCCCACCTGATCACCCTGGGTGCCTGGGAACAGGTGCTGGTGTTCACCCGGACCAAGCACGGCGCCAACCGCCTGGCCGAGTACCTGAACAAGCACGGCCTGCCATCGGCGCCGATCCATGGCAACAAGAGCCAGAACGCCCGCACCAAGGCCCTGGCCGACTTCAAGAGCAACGAGGTGCGTGTCCTCGTCGCCACCGACATCGCCGCCCGCGGCCTGGACATCGATCAGTTGCCCCACGTGGTCAACTTCGAGCTGCCCAATGTCGAGGAGGACTATGTCCACCGTATCGGCCGCACCGGTCGGGCCGGTCGCAGCGGCGAAGCCATTTCGCTGGTCTCCCCGGACGAAGAGAAGCTGCTCAAGGCCATCGAGCGCCTGACCAAGCAGAGCATCCAGGACGGCGACATGCAGGGCTTCGACCCGCAGTCCGTGCCGCCCGAGCAGCCGGAAGTCCGGGCACCCCGCGAACCGCGTGGCAAGCCGCAGCAGAATCGCCAGAAGAAGGCCGACAAGCCGGCGCGCAGCGAAGGCAGAGGTCAGAATCAGGGGCAGGGTCAGGCCCAGAACGCAGGCAAGGCCGCCGCTGGCGAGCCGTCCGGCACCCAGCCCCAGGGCGAGCGCAAGGGGCGTTCCCGCAATCGTCGCGACCGCCGCGATCGCGATGACGCCGGCCAGGACAAGGCCGCCGTGCAACCCGGCCAGGCCGTTGCCCAGCAGCCGCGCAATCGTGATCCGGAAGAATTCCTGGATGACGCCTACGACAACTTCGGCAACAGCGTCGACTACGTGAGCCCCTACCAGGGCAAGGGCCGCAAGGGTCCGCGCAGTGGCAACGGCGGCAGCGCGCCACGCGCCGCCACGACCGGCGGCCAGGGCCAGCCCCGTCAGGGTCAAGGCCAGGGCCAGGGCGCTGCCCGCGGTCCGCGCAGCCAGCAACAGCAGCAGCCCGGCAAGCGGCGTGGTCAGAACGGCCAGCCCCGTGCCGCCCGGCCCTATGAAGCCGCGCCCAGCGAGCCGCGCGCCTATGCCACGGAAGAGCGGGCGTCGAACAAGCCGCAGCCGAAGATCGTGCACAAGCCGTCGCGTGCCGATCGCCTGCCGACCCTGGAGCAGCTGGAAGAGATGCCAAGCCGGCCGCGCAGCGAGAAGCCCGCGCTGCTGACCCGCAACCGCGACGCCTGATGGCCGACGGGCCGCTCAGGCGGTCCGTTCACCAGGCAAAAAGAAACCCCGCCATGGCGGGGTTTGTTTTTTATGCGGCCCTTTAGGCGTGGGCGGCGCGCAGCGCGTCGATATAGGGCTCGGCCTGGCGATGGCTGCGGATCAGCTCGATGAAGTCTTCACCCTGGTCGTTACGGGCATCCAGGTCGTAGCCGGCCTCGACGAAGAAGCCGACGAAGCGCTCGAAGTCGTCCGGGCGCAGGCCGCGATAGGCCTTGACCAGCTTGTGCAGAGACGCGGGAGTATCGTCCGCCGGCTCGACCGCGAGAAACAGCTTGATCTGCTCGTCGCTGATCTCTTCACCGATGACCTGCTTTTTATCCTTGCGCATCCTTTGGCTACCTGTGCTGGGGGATTCTTTGGAGAAAAGGAGGATCGATTCTAACCCCGCCCCTCGCCTGCCCGCCAGTGACAAACCGTGGTGATACCGCGACCCTGGTCGAAAGTTCAATCGAAGTGAGCGCGCATCCAGCTGCGATAGCGCTCGGCGTCGGGTGCGCCCTCCAGCGGGGCCCAGGCCGGCCGTTCACCCTCGCCCAGCGGCACGAAGGGCCCGGCCTTGCATTCGAAGAACAGGCAGTCGCCCCCCAGGGCAACCAGCGCGTGGTAGTGCCCGGGGGCGAGATCGACGCCCGGACAACCGGCGCGCTGGGACAGTTCGCGGCGCAGCAGCACCTGTCCGTCTTCGCCGAAGGTCAGCAGCCCGAGCCGGCCCTGCAGCACCAGCAGGCTCTCGGACTTGTGCGGATCCAGGTGGCGATGGGGCGGTATGTAGCTGTCTTCGCACATCCCCACCACCAGGCGATGGCAGGGCTCGTCCATGAGATGCAGGTTGTAATGGGCGCGCCGGCGCGGGCTGGCCGCCGCCTGCCGGAGCAGGTCGGCGAACAGCGCCTGATCGAACGGCCGCGCGGTCACAGCCCCTTCACGGCATAGATACCGGGTGCGTTGCGCCAGTAGCCCTTGTAATCCATGCCGTAGCCGAAGATGTAGCGATCGATGCAGGGCAGGCCGACGTAGGTGGCCTCCAGGCCCTTGACCTTGCGGTCGTGGGTCTTGTCGATCAGCACCGCGGTGTGGACTTCGCGGGCGCCGGCGTGGCGGCAGAAGTCGATGATGGCCTTGAGGGTATGGCCCTCGTCGAAGATGTCGTCGACGATCAGCACATCGCGATCGATGAAGGACACCTCGGGCTTGGCCTTCCAGAACAGCTCGCCGCCGGTGGTCTCGTTGCGATAGCGGGTGGCGTGCAGGTAGGACATTTCCAGCGGGAAATGCAGCCGGGTGGCCAGCTTGCCGGTCAGGATCAGACCGCCGTTCATCACGCAGAAGACCACCGGATTGCGCTCGGCGAGATCGGCGGTGATGGACGCGGCGATCCGGTCGATGGCCGCTTCGACCTGGGCTTCGTCATACAGGCAATCGGCTTCCTGCATGACCTGGCGGATGTGGGCGAGATCGGCGGACATGGGGCTTCTCCGGGGGACGGGGCGCCTGCCTGATGGTTGGCGCGGATAAAAGGCGGCAAAGGTACAGACACCGCGAACTGATCTCAAGCGCCGCCAGGCGGCTACTATTGTCGCAGGGTACTGCCCACCTCGAGTCGGATGCTTTAATGTACCGCGGTTTTTTTGTGCGCCTGCCCTTCCTGCGGCAGGCCTTCGGGCCGCCGGTCGTACCAAAAACGTCCTCGATCCGCTGCCCTACCGTCTCTGGAGAATCCCATGCCCGTCCACGAAATCCGCCACCCGCTCATCCGTCACAAGCTCGGCCTGATGCGGCGCGCCGATATCAGTACCAAGAACTTTCGCGAACTGGCCCAGGAAGTCGGCGCCCTGCTGACCTACGAGGCGACCAAGGACCTGCCGGTGGAAGAGGTGGACATCGAAGGCTGGTGCGGCACCGTCAAGGTGGAAAAGATTTCCGGCAAGAAGGTCACCGTGGTGCCCATCCTGCGCGCCGGCATCGGCATGCTCGACGGCGTGCTCAGCCTGATCCCCAGCGCCCGGGTCAGCGTGGTGGGCCTCGCCCGCAACGAATCCACCCTGCAGGCCCACACCTACCTGGAAAAGCTGGTGGGTGAACTGGACCAGCGCCTGGCCATGATCATCGATCCCATGCTGGCCACCGGCGGCTCCATGATCGCCACCATCGACCTGCTGAAGAAGGCCGGGGCCAGGGAAATCCGTGCCCTGGTGCTGGTGGCGGCGCCCGAGGGCATCGCCGCGGTCGAGGAAGCCCATCCGGACGTGCGCCTCTACACCGCCTCCATCGACGAGCGCCTCAACGAGCACGGCTACATCCTGCCGGGGCTGGGCGATGCCGGTGACAAGATCTTCGGCACCAAGCAGAAGGACGCCTGAGCGTGACCGCGCGGGAACCGCTCTGGCGGGAGATCCTGGTCGGCGCCCAGATGCTCTTCGTGGCCTTTGGCGCCCTGGTGCTGATGCCGCTGATCACCGGCATGGACCCCAATGTGGCCCTCTTCACCGCAGGCTTCGGCACCCTGCTGTTCCATCTGGTCACTGGCCGTCAGGTCCCGGTGTTCCTGGCGTCGAGCTTTGCCTTCATCGCCCCGATCATCGCCGCCAAGGCTGAATTCGGTCTGCCGGCGGTACTGGGCGGCGTGGTGGCGGCCGGCTTCGTCTATACCTTCCTGGGGCTGGCGGTGAAGGTGCGTGGCGTGGGCTTCATCGACCGCCTGCTGCCGCCGGTGGTGATCGCCCCGGTGATCATCTCCATCGGCCTGGGGCTGTCGCCGGTGGCGGCCAACATGGCCATGGGCAAGGCCGGGGACGGCAGCGCCCAGCTGGTGCCCTATGCCACGGCGATGCTGATCTCCATGCCGGCGCTGGTCACCACCCTGCTGGTGGCCATCTACGGCAAGGGCATGTTCCGGCTGGTGCCCATCCTCGCCGGGGTCTTTGTCGGCTATGCCCTGGCCTTCGTCTTCGGCATCGTCCATACCGAGGGCATCGCCGCCGCGCCCTGGCTGGCGATCCCGGCCTTCGTCGCGCCGGAATTCCACTGGGGCGCCATCCTGTTCATGGTGCCGGTGGCCCTGGCGCCGGCCATCGAGCACGTCGGCGGGGTGATCGCGGTGGGCGGGGTGACCGGCCAGAACTACCTCAAGCAGCCAGGACTGCACCGCACCCTGCTGGGTGACGGCCTGGCCACCTCTTCCGCCGGGCTGTTCGGCGGGCCGCCCAACACCACCTATGCCGAGGTGACCGGCGCGGTGATGCTGACCAAGAACCACAATCCGCGAGTCATGCTGTGGGCCGCCGGCTTCGCCATGGTGCTGGCCTTCGTCGGCAAGTTCGGCGCGGCGCTGCAGACCATCCCGGTGCCGGTCATGGGCGGCATTCTCTGCCTGCTGTTCGGCTCCATCGCGGTGGTGGGGCTGAATATCCTGATCCGCCACCAGGTGGATCTGTCCGAGGCACGCAACCTGGTGATCGTCTCGGTGACCCTGGTGTTCGGCATCGGCGGCATCGTCTTCGGCAACGGCGAGATCGGCCTCAAGGGCATCTCCCTCTGCGGCCTGATCGCCATCGGCCTCAACCTGGTCCTGCCCGGGCACAACGCCTGGAAGAAGGACGCCGAACCGCCAGAGCGCCCGCTGCTCTGACGGCCGGCCCAGGATGCCGTTACGCCGGCATCCTGGGTTGCTCGATCGGCTGCGGCGGCAGTTCCGCTACCTCTTCGCACAGCTCCACCAGCGCCCGGGCCCAGGCCGGGTCGTCGTTGACGCAGGGAATCAGCACCAGCTCCCGGCCACCGGCTTCGATGAACTGCTCGCGCCCGCGATCGCCGATCTCTTCCAGCGTCTCGATGCAGTCGGCGACGAATGCCGGGCACATCACCAGCAGGCGCTTGACCCCCGCCTTGGCCAGCGCGTCCAGCCGCGCCTCGGTGTAGGGCTCGATCCACTTGTCCTTGCCCAGCCGCGACTGGAAGGAAACCGACCACTTGCCGTCGGGAATGCCCAGGCGCCGGGCCACCAGCTCGGCGGTACGCTGGCACTGGCTGCGGTAGCAGACGGCCAGGGCCCTGGCGGTGACCTTGCTGCTGTCGGGGGCGCGCAGGTCGTGCGTGCGATCCTTGACCAGCTTGCGGATATGCCGCTCGGGCAGGCCGTGGAAGGACAGCAGCAGGTGGTCGTAGGGCTCCTGCAGATAGGGCTCGACGCTGGCCGCCAGCGCCGCCTGGTATTCCGGACGGTCATAGAACGGCGGCAGGATCTTCAGCGTCAGCGGCAGCTGGTGGGCCTCGATCACCCGCCGCGCCTCGACGATGGCGGTGGTGGTGGTGCTGTCGGCGAACTGCGGGTAGAGCGGCGCATAGGTCACCTCGCGGACGCCCTGGCTGGCCAGGCGCTTGAGCACCGTTTCCACCGAGGGCTCGCCGTATCTCATGCACAACTCCACCGGACCATGGCGCCAGAGTGGCCGTACGGCTTCCTGCAGCCGGCGACTGAGCACGATCAATGGCGAGCCGTCGTCCCACCAGATCGACTCATAGGCCTCGGCCGAGGCGGCGGGTCGCTTGATCAGCACCAGGGATACCAGCAGACGGCGCAGCGGCCAGGGCAGATCGACCACATAGGGGTCCATCAGGAACTGGTTCAGATAGCGCTTCACGTCGGGGACATGGGGCGAATCGGGCGAACCCAGGTTGGCGAGCAGCAGAGCGTTGGTAGTCATCGTGAATCCTTGGCAGCGAGCAGGTCGGCCAGGGCCGCATCCAGCTCGGGATAGCGAAAGACATACCCGGCCGCGAGCAGGCGCTCGGAGCGGGCGCGCTGGCCACCCAGCAGGAGGATGGACAGCTCTCCCATCAGGCGCAGGGCGAAGGCGGGAATCAGCAATCGCGCCGGGCGCCGCAAGGCCCGTCCCAGCGCCTCGGTGAATTCCCGGTTGCGGACCGGCTGGGGGGCACAGAGATTATAGGGACCCTGGGCATCGCTGCGGTTGAGAAGAAAATCGATGGCCCCGATTTGATCCTGTAAATGAATCCAGGGCATCCACTGGCGTCCATTGCCCAGGCGCGCGCCGAGCCCGAAGCGGAAGGGCGGCAGCAGGCGCAGCAGGAAGCCGTCGTCGGCGGCCAGCACCAGGCCGGTACGCAGGTTGACCACGCGGATGCCCAGCTTCTCGGCTTCGTTGGCGACCTGCTCCCAGGCCAGGCACAACTCGCCGGCGAAGTCGGAACCGGCCAGGCTATCGGCCTCGCTCACCGGCTTCTCGCCGCTGTCGCCATAGAAACCGGTGGCCGAGCCGGACAGCAGGACCGCGGGTTTCTGCGGGCGGTCACGCAGCCATTCGATCAGGCGCTCGGTGGTGCCGATGCGGCTCTGCCAGAGTTCGGCCTTGCGACCTCGGGTCCAGGGCTTGTCGGCGATGGGTGCGCCGGCCAGGTTGACCACCGCATCCAGATGTTCATCGCCCAGCGCCTCCAGTTGGTCGATGCCGCGCACCCCGGGGCCGCATTCGCGCGCCACCCGCCCCGGGTCGCGACTGAGCACGGTGAGTTGGTGCCCAGCGGCCGCCCATTGGCGGCACAGCGCACGGCCGATCAATCCGGTGCCACCGGTCAGCAGGATATGCATGTCGTCACTTCCTTCTCGTATTGCCCTGCCGCCCGTATGCATCTGAACGAAGGGAAGAGGATTGTTTGGTATGGTCGTGGGTCGAAAGATCCAGAACGGTTGCCAGTCGTAGCCGTAGAGCCCTTGCGCGCGCAAACGTTCGACAAGGGCGAATCGTCAGACAAGCGAGGTCCATCATGACTGCCCCCATCGCCATCGTTGGCGCAGGAATAGCCGGACTTGCCGCGGCCCAGACGCTGATTCGCGCCGGGCAGCAGGTCCAGATCTTCGACAAGAGTCGCGGCAGCGGCGGCCGCATGGCCAGCAAGCGCAGCGAAGCCGGCGCCCTCGACCTGGGCGCCCAGTATTTCACCGCCCGCGACCGGCGCTTCATCGACGCCCTCAACGAGTGGCGTCGAGCCGGTTGCGCGGCCGAATGGAACCCGGCGCTCTACCAGTATCGCGAGGGTCGCCTGAGTCCGTCCCAGGACGAGCAGCCGCGCTGGGTCGGAGTGCCGCGCATGAGCGCCATCACCCGCCACCTGCTGGCCGATCTGCCGGTCACCTTCGACTGCCGCATCACCGAGGTCTTTCGCGGGGCGCAGCACTGGCACCTGCTGGATGCCGGCGGCGAGACCCACGGCCCCTTCGCTCAGGTCATCATCGCCATGCCGGCCCCCCAGGCCACGGCGCTGCTGTCCAGCGTGCCCAAGCTGGCGGCCACTGTGGCCGGCGTCAGCATGGAACCGACCTGGTCGGTGGCCCTGGCCTTTCCCACGCCCCTGCAGACCCCGGTGGAAGGCTGTTTCGTGGAG
Organism: Pseudomonas sp. BAV 4579; assembly: GCF_009765395.1. Lineage (NCBI taxonomy): Bacteria > Pseudomonadati > Pseudomonadota > Gammaproteobacteria > Pseudomonadales > Pseudomonadaceae > Pseudomonas > Pseudomonas sp. BAV 4579. The sequence goes on from NZ_WHOV01000015.1 coordinate 19,667, forward strand.
GGCAGCGAACTGGACTGGCTGGCGCGCAATCGCTGCAAGCCCGGGCGCGACACCACCCTGGACACCTGGGTCCTGCATGCCACCAGCGCCTGGAGCAAGGCGCACCTCGACGCCGCCAAGGACGAGGTGATCGAACGCCTGCATGGCGCCTTCGCCGAACTGATCGGCTGCCCCTTGCCGGCGCCGACCTTCAGCCTGGCCCATCGCTGGCTCTATGCCCGTCCCGCGCAACCCCATCAGTGGGGCGCACTGGGCGATCCCGACATGGGCGTCTTCGTCTGTGGCGACTGGTGCTCCAGCGGTCGGGTGGAAGGTGCCTGGTTGAGTGGTCATGAGGCCGCGCAGCAGCTCCTGGGCAGTCTGGATTAATCGACGAAGCGCACGCCGTCTGTAACCTGCAGCGAATCTTTTACCGCAGCCCCCTGTCGAAAGTTGCACCAAACTTGTACAGATAGGAAAACCTTGTACAAGAAAATACACGACAGGGGATCTCCATGGTTGCCAATGCCTCCTCCAGCCTGCCCCGCCCGCGCCTGGGTATCAGTGCCTGCCTGCTGGGTGACGAAGTCCGCTACAACGGTGGACACAAGGAATCCCGGCTCTGCAGCCAGACCTTCGCCGAGCACTTCGATTTCGTCCGGGTCTGCCCGGAAATGGCCATCGGCCTCGGCACGCCTCGCGAACCCATCCGCCTGGTGGGCGACTCCCAGGCGCCGCGCGCCGTGGGTACCGTCGACCCCACCCTGGACGTGACTGCCGCCATGACCGGCTATGGGGAAAAGATGGCGGGCGAGCTGACCGACCTGTCCGGCTTCATCTTCATGCAGAAATCGCCCTCTTGCGGTATGGAGCGCGTCAAGGTCTACCACGCCAACGGCCAGGGCAGTGAAACCGATGGCCGCGGTCTGTTCGCCGCCGCCATCATGCGGCTAAAACCAGACCTGCCAGTGGAAGAAGCCGGCCGGCTGAACGATGCGGTGCTGCGGGAAAACTTCGTCACCCGCGTCTTCGCCCATGCCCATTGGCAGCAACTGCGGCAACAGGGTCTGACGGCGCGGGCGCTGCTGTCCTATCATTCGCGTTACAAGTACCAGCTCATGGCCCACGACGCCCATCGTGCACGGGCCCTCGGCCAGTTGGTCGGCAGCATCGGCCAGCGCAATCTGGACGAGCTGGGACAGGAGTATTTCAGCGGCCTGATGGCTGCACTGAAGAAGTGCGCCACCCGAGGTACCCATTGCAATGTGCTCTATCATTTGTTCGGTTATCTGCGGCGGGTCCTGAGCGACAGCGAGAAGCAGGAAATGCAGTCGCTGATCGAGCAGTACCATGAGGGCATCGTGCCCCTGGTCGTGCCCCTGAAGCTGCTCAAGCACCACTTCCGCCAGCATCCGGATCGTTATGTGAACGAGCAGGCCTATCTCCAACCCCACCCCGAACGTCTGAGTCTACGAAATGCCATCTAGCGTCACGCCCTTGCCTTCGTCGTCCAAGGGCGAAGACCAGGACTACCAGTCCGCTCTCCACGAGGGCTGGCTGCCCATCCGGGAAATCGCCCGGCGCACCGGTGTGAACGCCGTGACACTGAGGGCCTGGGAGCGGCGCTACGGCTTGCTGGTCCCCAGGCGCACGCCCAAGGGCCATCGGCTGTATAGCGAAGCCCATGTGGTGCGCGTGCAGCAGGTCCTCGCCTGGATCGCCCGTGGCGTGGCGGTCAGCCAGGTCAAGGGGCTGCTCGACGAACAACGGCCTGCGGCAATCCCCAGCGATACGCCCTGGCAGGCCATTCACCAGGAAATGATGGGCGCCATCGGCCGACTGGCATCGCGTGCGTTGGACGAAGCCTACAACCGCGCCGCCTCGCTCTATCCGCCCCGGGTGCTGCTGGACCAGTTGCTCTGGCCGCTGCTGCGGGAGCTGGAGCGCCTGAGCCAGGCGACCGACGATGGTCGTCTGCAACAGGTGTTCTTCCAGTCCTGGCTGCGCAGCAAGCTGGGTGCGCGGATCTACCACAGCCAGCACAGTCTCAGAGGCGCGCCCCTGGTGCTGCTGAATCTCGACGAAACCCCGATGAACACCTCGCTGTGGCTCTGCGCCTGGCTGATCAGCGCCGCGGAATGCCCGGTAGAACTGGTGGAGTGGTCGGTTCCCGCGGGCAATCTGGATCGCCTGGTCGAACAACTCGACCCCCGGGCGCTGATCCTCTGTCGTGACAGCCGTCCCGACAGCGAGCTGCGTCGCCAGCTGCAGACCTTCGCCAATCGCCATGCGCGCCCCTGCCTGACGCTTGGTGCGCTGGGTGAATCCCTCACCGCCGATGCCGCGCCAGCGCGTAGCCCCGGCGAAGCCTTCGACCGCCTGCAGAGTGCCGGGCTGCTGCATCAGGAACGCCATGCATGAATCAGCTCGTCTGGTTTCGGACTGACCTGCGCACCCTCGATCATCCCGCTCTCCATGCCGCCGCCGAACAGGGCCCGGTGGCCGCCGTCTTTCTGCTGAGTCCTGCCCAATGGCAGGAGCACGACGAGGCGGCGGTCAAGGTCGATTTCTGGCTGCGCAACCTCGCCGAACTGGGCAAGACGCTCAAGTCTCTCGGTATTCCCTTGCTGATCCGCAGCGCCGAGCGCTGGGCGCAGGCGCCCCAGGTGCTGCTCGACCTGGCCCGGGAGCTGGGTGTCGAACATCTGCATTTCAATGACGAATATGGGGTCAATGAAGCCGCCCGTGACGAGGCCGTGGTCAAGGCCTTCGACGACGCGGGCCTGGCGACCCACCGCTATCTGGACCAGACGCTGTTCGCGCCGGGGACGGTGCTGACCAAGAGCGGTGGCTACTTCAAGGTTTTCGGCCAGTTCAGGAAGACCTGCCTGGCGCGTCTGGAAACCGGTCTGCCGACGCCCCTGCCGGCTCCAGGCAAGCAGCGCAAGCGCCCAGCCGCTGCGGACAAGCTGCCCACCGCGGTCAAGGGTTTCGCGGCGCCTGCCGCCGAGCTGCAAGGACTATGGCCGGCAGGGGAAGAGGAAGCGCTGCAGCGTCTGGAAGCCTTCATCCGGGACGATCTGGAAGACTATCAGCGGGCGCGGGACATTCCCTCCGAACCCGGCACCAGCCAGTTGTCGGCCTATCTCAATGCCGGGGTGCTGACACCTCGCCAGTGCCTGCAGGCGGCGGTCAGCGCCAACGATGGCCTGCTCAGCGGCGGCAAGCAGGGCGCGGCCACCTGGATCACCGAATTGCTCTGGCGCGAATTCTATCGGCACGTGCTGGTGGGCTACCCCCGGGTTTCCCGGCACCGGCCATTCAACCAGGACCTGACCGCCCTGCCCTGGCGCGACGACCCCGAAGGCCTCGCAGCCTGGCAACAGGGGCGCACCGGGATTCCCATCATCGATGCCGCCATGCGCCAGCTCTTGCAGACCGGCTGGATGCACAATCGCATGCGCATGCTGACGGCCATGTTCCTGTGCAAGAACCTGCTGATCGACTGGCGCGAGGGTGAGCGCTGGTTCATGCGGCATCTCATCGATGGCGACCTGGCCTCCAACAACGGCGGCTGGCAGTGGAGCGCTTCCACCGGCACGGATTCGGTGCCCTATTTCCGGGTATTCAACCCGCATACCCAGGCGTTGAAGATCGACGCTCGCGGCGATTATGTGCGGACCTGGGTACCGGAATTGGCCGACCTCAAGGGCAAGGCCGTGCACACTCCGGGGGACCACTACCTGACGCCCCTGGTGGACCTGGGCGAAAGTCGCCGGCGTGCCCTGGCGACCTACCGCGGCATGGCGCGCAAGAAGGACACAAAAAAGCCGGACTAGGTCCGGCTTTTTCCTGCGCGATCAGCGCCTGCTCAAAGCGTGTGGCTGTAGAACAGCGCGTAGGACTCGATGCCATCGTTGGGCTGCTTGATGCCGGCGTTGGAATAGTGGGTCGCCCGGATGCCCACGCGTTGGGTGTCGCCGATCTTCAGGCCCAGGCCGATGCGGTCTTCGAAATTGAAGGCCGAGCCCAGGTCCTGCTCGCCAACCTTGGTGCTGGAGAAGACGGCGACGCCGATACCGGCTTCGACGAAGGGCTTCACCTGGCCCTGGCCGAATTCGTAGACGAACACCGGGGCGAAGGACAGCGAATGCTGGTCGGAAGACCGGCCGTTGTCACCTTCCCAGTAGGTGTAGCCAGCGTCCCAGTAGCCGGTCAGGCGACCGGTGGAGCTCTGCCACCAGCTCCTGTCCCAATTCCAGCCGGCACCGATGCGGTAGGTCATGCCGCTCTGGCTGGTGGCCCCGACTGCCCCGGTGATTTCCACAGCCTGTGCCGATGCGATACCACCCAGAGAAAGCGCGGCGGCCATTGCGAGGGAAAGCAATTTGTTCATGAGAGTGCCCTTATGGATGTTTCTAGTTTTTACGAACTGGGAGCATTGACCATCAAGACGTGAAGGTGTTCACAGCCCTGGATATCTTTACCTACAAGGTCGAATGCTAGTCGCTGGACTGGCATTTGGCGAGTGAAACCCAGAGGGAAAAAGTCAGACGAACGCCTGTACCTCGGCCCCTGCCGGCCAGAGTTGCGGCAACACGGCGCGAAGCGCGGCGGGATCGCCCGAGGTCCAGAATCGCGTAGGGCCGGTCGGCCCTTCTGCCAGGCGTCCGTCCTGCGCCAGCAGACTCTGCAGGCGCCGCGCCACGGCGGCGCCGGTGTCCACCAGGATGACCTGCGGTGGCACCAGTTCGGCCAGCAAGGGACGCAGGAAGGGATAGTGGGTGCAGCCCAGGATCAGGGTGTCGCACTGCGCCGCCAGCAGGGGTGCGAGAAAGCCCTGCAGCAAGCGGCGGGTCTCGGGGCCGTGCAGGTCGCCGCGCTCGACCTGTTCCACCAGGCCCGGGCAGGGCTGGGTCAGCACCTGGACGCCCAGGGCGAAGCGATCCAGCAAGGCGGCGAACTTGGCACTCTGCAGGGTACCGGTGGTTGCCAGCACCCCGACCCGGCCATTGCGGGTCGCCGCCGCGGCGGGCTTGACCGCGGGTTCCATGCCGACGATGGGCCAGCGGGGATAGCGTTCGCGCAGATCGGCCACCGCCGCCACGGTGGCGGTGTTGCAGGCCACCACCAGGGCCTTGGCGCCCTGGGCGTGCAACTGCGCCGCGATCAGCTGGCAGCGCTCGCGGATGAAAACAGGGGTCTTTTCGCCATAGGGGATATGGCCGCAATCGGCGACGTAATGCAGGGTTTCCGCCGGCAGCAGCTGACGGATCTCCGCCAGCACCGACAGGCCGCCGACGCCCGAGTCGAAGACCCCGACCGGCGCCTCGTCAGCCATGGCGGGCGCCGCACACCGGGCAACCCGGATCGCGCTTGACCCGCAATTCGCGGAAGCGACTGCCCGCCGCATCCACCAGCAGCAGCCGCCCCACCAGGGGCTCGCCGAAGCCGGCGAGCAGCTTGAGCGCTTCCAGCGCCTGCAGACTGCCCACCAGACCCACCACCGGACCCAGCACCCCGGCTTCGCTGCAACTGAGCTCGGCTTCGCTGCCCTCGCCGTAGAGGCAGTGGTAGCAGGGGCTGTCGACGCGCCGCGGATCGAAGACGCTGAGCTGGCCCTCCAGCCGAATGGCGGCGCCGCTCACCAACGGGCGTCCCTGAGCCACGCAGGCGGCATTCACCGCCGCCCGGGTGGTGAAGTTGTCCGAGCAGTCCAGCACCAGATCCACCAGGGCGATGCGCGCCGCCAGACTGTCGGCGTCCAGCGCTTCGCGCAGCGGCACCAGGCGCACCTCGGGATTGAGCGCCGCCAGGCGTTGCAGGGCGGAATCCACCTTGCCCTGGCCGATACGGCTTTCATCGTGCAGCACCTGGCGCTGCAGATTGCTCAGGTCGACCTGGTCGAAGTCGGCCAGGTGCAATTCGCCGACACCGGCGGCGGCCAGATAGAGCGCCACCGGCGAACCCAGGCCGCCGAGACCGACGATGAGCACCCTGGCGTCTTTCAGCCGCAATTGTCCGGCGATATCCACCTGGGCCAGCAGGATCTGCCGGCTGTAGCGCAGCAGTTCGCCGTCGCTCAGCATGGCCGACGCCCTCCGCTGATACGTTCGTGACCACCCAGGTCCTGGCGACTCTCGACCTCGATGAAGCCCTGGCGAACCAGCAGATCGCGCACCGCGACGGCCTGGTCGAAGCCGTGCTCCAGCCACAACCAGCCATCCGGCTGCAGGTGCGCGGGCGCCGTCGCGACCAGTTCGCGGATATCGTCCAGGCCATCGATGCCAGCCACCAGGGCGCTGCGCGGCTCGAAACGCACATCGCCCTCGTCCAGATGGCGATCGCTGCCGGCGATATAGGGGGGATTGCTGACGATCAGATCGAAGCGCTGTCCGGCGAGGGCGCCGAACCAGTGACTCTGCTGAAAGACCGCATTGCCCAGGCGCAGGCGCTGGGCATTGCGTTGCGCCAATTCCACCGCCGCCGCGATACGATCCACGCCGCTGACCTGCCAGCGCGGTCGCTCATGGGCCAGGGCCAGGGCGATGGCACCGCTGCCGGTGCCCAGGTCCAGCACCCGCGCCTCGTGGCCCAGGGGCAGTGCCAGGGCGGTTTCCACCAGCACCTCGGTATCGGGGCGGGGGATCAGGGTATCCGGACTCACCTCCAGATCGAGCGACCAGAAGCCCTGCTGGCCGAGGATATAGGCCACCGGCTCACCCTGCCGGCGCCGTTCGAGATCGGCCTGGAAACGCGCTAGGGCCTCGCGCGGCACCAGTTTCTCCGGCCAGGTGCGCAGGTAGCTGCGCGGCTTGTCCAGGGCGGCGGCCAGCAGCAGTTCCACGTCGAGGCGGGCGCTGGGCGAATCCGGCAGCTGGCTTTCGCGCAACAGGGCGCCGATGGTGGCCATGGCTCAGTCTCCCAGCGCCGCCAGCTGATCGGCCTGGTATTCCTGCAGCAGCGGGTCGATGATCTGCTGGACGTCGCCGTTGACCACCTCGCCCAGCGAATAGAGGGTCAGGTTGATGCGGTGATCGGTCACCCGGCCCTGGGGAAAGTTGTAGGTGCGGATGCGCTCGGAGCGATCGCCCGACCCCACCAGCAGCCGGCGGGTATCGGACATTTCCTTGTGCGCCGCCGCGTCCTGCTGGTCATTGAGCTTGGCCGACAGCCAGGCCATGGCCTTGGCGCGGTTCTTGTGCTGGGAGCGTTCCTCCTGGCACTCCACCACGATGCCGGTGGGCAGGTGGGTGATGCGCACCGCGGAGTCGGTCTTGTTGACGTGCTGACCGCCCGCGCCGGAGGAGCGATAGGTGTCGACGCGCAGATCGGCCGGATTGATCTCGATGGCCTGCTGCTCGTCGGGCTCGGGCAACACCGCCACGGTGCAGGCCGAGGTGTGGATGCGGCCCTGGGACTCGGTCTCCGGGACCCGCTGCACCCGGTGCGCACCGGACTCGAACTTGAGCTTGGCGTAGACGCTGTCGCCTTCGACCCGGGCGATGACCTCCTTGAAGCCCCCGTGCTCGCCCTCGTTCTCCGAGAGCACCTCGAGGCGCCAGCCCTGGCGCTCGGCATAGCGCGAGTACATGCGGAACAGATCGCCGGCGAAGATCGCCGCCTCGTCGCCGCCGGTACCGGCGCGGATTTCCAGGAAGACGTTGCGGCCGTCATTGGGATCCCGCGGCAGCATCATGCGCTGCAATTCGTCTTCCAGCTCCTGCAGCCGCGCCTTGGCGGTGCCGACCTCTTCCTCGGCCATCTCGCGCAGATCCGGATCGCTGTCCTTGAGCAGCGCCTGGGCGCCCTCCAGGTCGGCCTGCACCTTGCGGTATTCGGTGAACGCCTGGCTGACCGGCTCGAGTTCGGCGTATTCCTTGGAATAGGCGCGGAACTGGGTCTGGTCGCTGATGACTTCGGCGTCGCCCAACAGCGCGGTCAGCTCCTCGAAGCGGTCCTGCAGACCGTCGAGCTTGTGCAACAGAGAGGTCTTCATGTCTTGTCCAAACCCTCGTCGAGGGCGAAGAGTTCCTGAGCCAGGGTCAGCGCATCGACGCGCCCCTCGGCGGATAGTTTCTTGAGCTGCACGCTCGGGGCGTGCATCAGCTTGTTGGTGAGGCTGCGTGCCAGGGCCGCCAGGGCCTCCTGGGGGTCGACGCCATTGGCGAGCTGGCGCTGGGCGCGCGCCAGTTCGTCGTCGCGGATCTGCTCGCCCTGCTGGCGATAGGCGCGGACCACGTCCACCGCGGCACGCTCGCGCAGCCGCTGCATGAAGTCCTCGACCCCGGCCAGCACCAGCTTCTCGGCCGCCTGGGCGGCGCCCTGGCGACTCTTGAGATTTTCCGCCACCACCTCGTGCAGGTCGTCCACCGTATAGAGGTAGACGTCCTCCAGCTCGCTCACCTCCGGCTCGATGTCGCGCGGCACGGCGATGTCGACCATGAAGATGGGCTTGTGGCGACGCTGCTTGAGCGCGCGCTCCACCGCGCCCTTGCCGAGGATGGGCAACTGGCTGGCGGTGGAACTGATGACGATGTCGCTGTTGACCAGTTCGTCGGGAATGTCGGCCAGCAGCACGGTATGGGCGCCGAATTCTTCCGCCAGGTGGCTGGCGCGCTCCAGGGTGCGGTTGGCGACGACGATGCGCCGCACGCCCTGCTCGTGCAGATGGCGGGCGACCAGGGTGATGGTCTCGCCGGCGCCGATCAGCAGCGCCTGGCTGCGGCTGAGGTCGCTGAAGATCTGCTTGGCCAGGCTGACCGCGGCAAAGGCCACGGATACCGGGTTCTCGCCGATCGCCGTGTCGGTGCGCACCGCCTTGGCGGTATTGAAGGTGGCCTGGAATAGCCGGCCCAGCAGCGGACCGACGGTGCCGGCCTCACGCGCCACGGCATAGGCCGACTTGAGCTGGCCGAGGATCTGCGGCTCGCCCAGCACCATGGAATCCAGCCCCGCGGCCACCCGCATCATGTGGCGGACCGCGGCTTCGTCCTGGTGCAGATAGATGCTGGCGCGCAGGTCTTCCAGGGGTACCCGGTGGTACTGGGCGAGCCAGGCCAGCACCGCTTCCGCCAGACTGGGCTCCAGCTCCAGGTAGAGTTCGCTGCGATTGCAGGTGGACAGAATCGCCGCTTCGCGACTGTGGGTGGCCTGCTCCAGCTGGCGCAGGGCCTCGACCGTCTGCTCCGGAGTGAAGGCCACACGTTCGCGCACCTCAACCGAGGCGGTCTTGTGATTGATGCCGAGCGCGAGAAAGGCCATGGACGCAAGCAGTCGAACGGATTGGGGAAAGCCGAACATTGTCCTACGCGCGGGCGGTGGCGACAACCAGCAGCGACGAGACGTCGGACAATCGCCGTCATAGCCTAGGCGAATGAATCTTGCCGGGCAAAAGGCGTCAACAGCCTCGACCACCGCACTTCTCGGCCGGCCGCTGCGCATGCGCGACGCGGCCACGGCGACTCTTGTGGCATGATGGACCGACTGTAAAAAGGCCGCCTTGACCCTATGACCAGATACCTTGCGCTGCTGACGACCGCCCTGCTGCTCGCCGGCTGCCAGAACCTCGGCCGTCAGCCGACGCCCGCCGCCGCCATCCCGCCGCCCACCGCCAAGACCAGCACGCCGCAACCAGCAGGCTCCTTTCGCGAAGACACCCTCTATGACCTGCTGGTCGGCGAGCTGGCCGGGCAGCGCAACCGCTTCGACATCGCCCTGACCAACTATGTCGAGCAGGCCAAGTCGACCCAGGACCCGGGGGTCGCCGAGCGGGCCTTCCGCATCGCCGAGTACCTGGGCGCCGATACCCCGGCGCTGGAAACCGCGCAGATCTGGGCGCGCAACGCCCCCGACAACCTGGATGCCCAGCGCGCCGCCGCCATCATGCTGGCCCGCGCCGGTCGCTATGACGAATCCATGGTCTACATGGAGCGCGTGCTCCAGGGCCAGGGCGACACCCATTTCGACTTCCTCGCCCTCTCGGCGGCGGAAACCGACGAGACCACCCGCGCCGGGCTGCTCAAGAGCTTCGACCGGCTGCTGGCCAAGTATCCGCACAATGGCCAGCTGCTGTTCGGCAAGGCGCTGCTGCTGCAGCAGGACGGCCGTGCCGACGAGGCGCTCAAGCTGCTGGAGCGCAATCCGGCGGCCAGGCGCGAAGTCGCGCCGCTGCTCCTGCGCGCCCGTCTGCTGCAGAGCCAGGACCGCAGCGCCGAGGCCCTGCCACTGCTCGAAGCCGGCATCCGCCAGCACCCGGAAGACCGCCGCCTGCGCCTGGCCCATGCCCGGCTGCTGGTGGAGCTGGATCGCCTGGACCAGGCCAAGCGTGAATTCGCCGAGCTGGTCACCCAGTTCCCGGATGACGACGACCTGAGATTCTCCCTGGCGCTGGTCTGCCTGGAGGCCCAGGCCTGGCGCGAAGCCCAGATCTATCTCAAGGAACTCATTGACCGCGGCAGCCATGTGGACGCGGCGCACCTCAACCTGGGTCGCAGCTACGAAGAACTCGACCAGCCCGAACAGGCGCTGGCCGAATACACCCAGGTCGGGCCGGGCACCGACTACCTGGCCGCCCAGCAGCGCCAGGCGGAAATCCTGCTGGGCAGCGGGCGCATCGCCGAGGCCCGTCAGCGCCTGGCCGAGGCGCGCAAGCGCCAGAGCGAATACGCCGTGCCGCTCTATTTGCTGGAAGTCGAAGGCCTGGCCAGTGCCGACCAGACCGCCCTCGCCGACCAGACCGTGCAGCAGGCCCTGCAGCAGTATCCCAACGACCTCAACCTGCTCTATGTCCGCTCCATGCTGGCGGAAAAGCGCGGCGACCTCGGTCAACTGGAAAGCGATCTGCGCTACATCATCGCCCACGACCCCGACAACGCCATGGCGCTCAACGCCCTCGGCTACACCCTGGCCGATCGCACCCCACGGCTGGCCGAGGCACGCCAGCTGATCGACAAGGCGCACCAGTTGAGTCCGGACGACCCGGCCATCCTCGACAGCATGGGCTGGATCCGCTATCGCCAGGGCCAGTTGGCCGACGCCGAACGCTATCTGCGCCAGGCCTACGAACGCTTCCCCGACGCCGAAGTGGCGGCCCACCTGGGCGAGGTGCTCTGGGCCCAGGGCAAGCGCAGCGAAGCGCGCAAGGTCTGGCGCGTGGGCCTCGACGCCGACGCCGATGACGCCATCCTGCGCAGTACCCTCAAACGCCTGACTGGAAGCGAAACCCTCCGATGATCCGCGTGCGTACCCTCTTCACCCTGTTGCTACTCGCCCTGCTGGCCGGTTGCGCCAGCACCTCTCGCCAGGAAGCCGTGGAAGGCCAGGGCAACGCCGCCCAGTGGCAGGCTCATAAAAAACGTATCGCTGCCCTCGACGGATGGCAGATCGACGGCAAGGTCGGCATCCGCGCCCCGCGCGATTCCGGCAGCGGCACCCTGTTCTGGCTGCAGCGCCAGGACTATTACGACATCCGCCTGGCCGGCCCCCTGGGCCGCGGCGCCACCCGCCTCACCGGCCGTCCAGGCGCCGTCACCCTCGATGTCTCCGGCCAGGGCAGCTATCAGGCCGATTCCCCCGAGGCCCTGCTGGAACAGCAACTGGGCTGGCGCCTGCCGGTCTCGCACCTGCTCTGGTGGGTGCGCGGCCTACCGGCGCCGGACAGTCGTAGCCAGCTGACCCTGGACGCCGACAGCCACGTGGCGCGCCTGGTACAGGACGGCTGGACCGTCGAATACACCCGCTACACCGAGCAGAACGGCTACACCCTGCCCGAACGCCTCAAGCTCACCGGCAAGGACCTGGAAGTCATCCTGGTGGTGAAGACCTGGCAGCCGCGCGAGCTGGGCAAATGACCGCAGCGCCTGCCTTCACCCTGCCGGCGCCGGCCAAGCTCAATCTGTTCCTGCACATCCTCGGCCGCCGCGCGGACGGTTATCACGAGCTGCAGACGCTGTTCCAGTTTCTCGACTGGGGCGACGACCTGGGCTTTGCCGGACGTGACGACGGCGAATTGCAACTCCACGACGGTCTGCCAGGCGTCGCCCCCGCGCAGAATCTCATCCTGCGCGCCGCCCGGCTGCTGCAGCAGGAAAGCGCCACGACCAAAGGCGCCGACCTCTGGCTGACCAAGCGCCTGCCCATGGGCGGCGGCATCGGTGGCGGCAGTTCGGATGCCGCCACCACCCTGCTCGGCCTGAATCATCTCTGGGACCTGGGCGCCAGTCTCGACGACCTGGCGGCCCTGGGGTTGCGCCTGGGCGCCGATGTGCCGGTATTCGTCCGTGGCCAGACCGCCTTTGCCGAGGGCGTGGGCGAGAAGCTCACCCCGGTCGCCCCCCCGGAACCCTGGTATCTCGTGGCCGTGCCGCAAGTCTCTGTAAGTACAGCAGAAATTTTTTCAGATCCGCTGTTGACACGGGACACTCCCGCTATTAAAGTTTGCGCCGTTCTCAAGTGGTCAGGTCGAAATGACTGCCAGAGTACGGTCGAAAGGCGTTACCCAGAAATTCGTAACGCTTTGATCTTGCTAAACAAATTTGTTTCAGCTAGATTAACCGGCACTGGAGGTTGCATATTTGGAAGCTTTCCAAATAAGACCGAAGCTGATACAGTAGCTAGCCAGCTACCAGCATCACTTCCAGGCTTCGTAGCCAAAGGTAGCAACACTTCCATGTTGCACCGGGCGCTGGCAAGCCTGACCAGAGAATGAGTACAGCTAGTACTCTGCAAGATACAGGGGCGTCGCCAAGCGGTAAGGCAGCAGGTTTTGATCCTGCCATGCGTTGGTTCGAATCCAGCCGCCCCTGCCATTTTCCTTCCAAGACCCACCTCAAGCCGCAGGAACTGCAGCGTGTCCAAGATGATGGTCTTCACGGGGAACGCCAACCCCGATCTGGCACGGCGCATCGTGCGCCAGCTGCATATCCCTCTCGGTGACGTCTCCGTCGGAAAATTCTCCGATGGCGAGATCAGCGTCGAAATCAACGAGAACGTGCGAGGCAAGGATGTCTTCATCATCCAGCCCACCTGCGAGCCGACCAACGACAACCTGATGGAACTGGTGGTGATGGCCGATGCCTTCCGCCGCTCCTCGGCCACTCGTATCACCGCAGTCATCCCCTATTTCGGTTATGCCCGCCAGGATCGCCGTCCGCGTTCCGCACGGGTCGCCATCACCGCCAAGGTCGTGGCCGACATGCTGACCGTGGTGGGCATCAATCGCGTGCTCACCGTCGATCTGCACGCCGACCAGATCCAGGGCTTCTTCGATATTCCCGTGGACAACATCTACGGCTCCCCCGCCCTGGTGGATGACATCGAAGACCAGCGTTTCGAAAATCTGATGATCGTCTCCCCGGACATTGGCGGCGTGGTGCGTGCGCGTGCCGTGGCCAAGAGCCTGGGTGTGGACCTGGCGATCATCGACAAGCGTCGTCCCAAGGCCAACCAGTCGGAAGTGATGCACATCATCGGTGACATCCAGGACCGCACCTGCGTGCTGGTCGACGACATGGTCGATACCGCCGGCACCCTGTGCCACGCGGCCAAGGCCCTGAAGGAACACGGCGCCGCCAAGGTCCTGGCCTACTGCACCCACCCGGTGCTGTCGGGTCGGGCCATCGAGAACATCGACAACTCCGTGCTGGACGAGCTGGTGGTGACCAACACCATTCCGCTGTCCGCCGCGGCTCAGGCCTGCAGCCGTATCCGTCAACTGGACATCGCGCCGGTGGTGGCCGAGGCGGTACGCCGGATCAGTAACGAAGAATCCATCAGCGCGATGTTCCGTTAAGGAACAGCCGCTCTGGAAGCGCCCCGGAAGGTCGAAAAGACCCGCCGGGGCTTTTTAGTCGGTAGGGCCGTGGAACTGGTCGCAAGTCCCGGTCTGCCGATTCCTTATCCTGGAGATTCACAATGTCTGATTTCACTCTGAATGCCGAAGTGCGTTCCGACCTGGGGAAAGGTGCGAGCCGCCGCCTGCGTCGTAATGCCGGTAACGTTCCCGCCGTGATCTACGGTGGCGACAAGGCCCCGACGTCCATCACCCTGGTCGGCAAAGACCTGGCCAAGATGCTGGAAAGCGAAGCCGCCTTCGCCAGCGTCATCACCCTGAAGGTTGATGGCAGCAACGAAAGCGTGCTGGTCAAGGCCCTGCAGCGTCACCCTTCCAAGGGCTACGTCATGCACGCCGACTTCCTGCGCGTCATCGCCGGTCAGAAGCTGACCGCTCACGTGCCCCTGCACTTCATGAACCAGGAAACCTCCGTGGGCGTGAAGCAACAGGGTGGCGAGATCCTGCACACCATCAACGAAGTCGAAGTTTCCTGCCTGCCGAAAGACCTGCCGGAATTCATCGAAGTCGACATGGCCAAGGTCGCCCTGGACCAGATCGTTCACCTGAGCGACCTGAATGTCCCGGCTGGCGTCGAGCTGGTGTCCCTGGCCCACGGCAGCGATCTGCCGGTTGCCAGCATCCACATGCCGCGCATCCGTGAAGAAGCTGCTGACGGCGCTGCCGAAGAAGGCGCTGCCGAGTAAGTTCTCGCACGCCTGAAAGAGAAGGGCTCCTGACATGACTGCCGTCCAACTGATCGTCGGCCTGGGTAATCCGGGCCCCGAATACGACCAGACCCGGCACAATGCAGGGGCCCTTTTCGTTGAGCGACTGGCAGCCGCCCAGGGCGCGAGCCTGGCTGTCGACCGCAAGTATCATGGCCTGGTGGGGCGCTTCCGCCACGCGGGCAACGATGTTCGTCTCCTCATTCCCACCACCTACATGAACCGCAGCGGCCAGGCCGTGGCGGCGCTCGCCGGCTTTTTCCGCATCCCGCCGGCAGCCATCCTGGTGGCCCACGACGAACTCGACCTGCCACCCGGCACCGCACGCCTCAAGACCGGTGGCGGCCATGGGGGGCACAACGGACTGCGCGACATCATCGCCCAGCTCGGCAATCAGAACGGCTTCCAGCGTCTGCGCCTGGGCATCGGCCATCCGGGGCATGCCAGCCTGGTCTCCAACTTCGTGCTGGGCCGCGCACCGCGCAGCGAGCAGGACCTGCTCGACACCAGTATCGACGCCGCCCTGGAGGTGGTCCCGGAGCTGCTGACCGGCGACCTGACCCGCGCCATGCAACGCCTGCACAGCCGCAAGGCCTGACCTACCCTACCCTCTTCCTTTTCTTCCGCGAGGACACACACCATGGGATTCAATTGCGGCATCGTCGGCCTGCCCAACGTTGGCAAGTCCACCCTGTTCAATGCCCTGACCCAATCCGGTATCGCGGCAGAAAACTTTCCCTTCTGCACCATCGAGCCCAACAGCGGCATCGTGCCGATGCCCGATGCGCGGCTGAACGCCCTGGCCGAGATCGTCAAACCCGAGCGGGTGATCCCCACCACCATGGAGTTCGTCGACATCGCCGGACTGGTGGCCGGTGCCTCCAAGGGTGAAGGCCTCGGCAACAAGTTTCTCGCCAACATCCGCGAGACCGACGCCATCGCCCACGTGGTGCGCTGCTTCGAAGACGAGAACGTCATCCACGTGTCGAATTCGGTGGACCCCAAGCGGGACATCGAGGTGATCGACCTGGAGCTGATCTTCGCCGACCTCGACAGCTGCGAGAAGCAGCTGCAGCGCGTGACCCGCAACGCCAAGGGCGGTGACAAGGAAGCCCTGGCGCAGAAGGCCCTGCTGGAACAGCTGATCCCCCACTTCGAGGCCGGCAAGCCTGCCCGCAGCCTGCTGAAGGGCCTGGACGAGGAGCAGAAGCGCCTGGTGCGCAGCTTCCACCTGCTGACCAGCAAGCCGGTGATGTACATCGCCAACGTCGCCGAAGACGGCTTCGAGAACAACCCGCACCTGGATGTGGTCCGGGCCATCGCCGAAGAAGAAGGCGCCGTGGTGGTGCCGGTCTGCAACAAGATCGAGGCGGAAATCGCCGAATTGGACGACGACGAGGAAAAGCAGATGTTCCTCGAATCCATGGGCATGGAAGAGCCGGGCCTGAACCGGGTGATCCGCGCCGGCTACGAACTGCTCAACCTGCAGACCTACTTCACCGCCGGGGTGAAGGAAGTGCGCGCCTGGACCGTCCGTGTCGGCGCCACCGCCCCCCAGTCGGCCGCCGCCATCCACACCGATTTCGAGAAGGGCTTCATCCGCGCCGAAGTGGTGGCCTATGCCGACTTCATCGCCTTCAAGGGCGAGAACGGCGCCAAGGAAGCCGGCAAGTGGCGCCTGGAAGGCAAGGAGTACATCGTCAAGGACGGTGACGTCATGCACTTCCGCTTCAACGTCTAAGCGACGGCGAACGCCAGAACCCCCTCCTCACCGCAAGGTGGCGAGGGGGTTTTCTTTTGCCCGTTCGCCAACGGCCTGCTGACACCGGACGCCTGGCGATTTGGCACAATGACGGCGAGCCGACCGCCGTCGAACGTCTCCCGCTGCCTGGATGCCGCCATGAATTTCGAAGACCTGCGCCTGTTCGTCACCACCCTGAACGAGGGCAGCTTCACCGCCGCCGCCGACAAGCTGGGGCTGTCCAAGCAATACGTCAGCCGGCGGACCCTGCTGCTGGAGGAAAGTCTTGGCGTGCGCTTGATCAATCGCACCACGCGGCGCCTGCAGGCGACCGAACTCGGCGTCCTGCTCTATGAGCGGGCGGTGAAGATCCTCGAAGACGTCAACGACACCGAGGAATTGCTCTCCAGCCGGCGGACGGTGCCCCAGGGGGTGCTGCGCGTGAGTGCGCCCATGACCTTTGGCACCCTGCACCTGAGTCCCCTGCTGCCGGATTTTCTCTCGGCCTATCCGCAGATCCGCCTGGAGCTGGATCTCAATGACCGGGCGGTGGATCTGCTCGCCGAGGGCTACGACATGTCGATCCGTATCGGCACCCTGGCCGATTCCAGTCTGATCGCCAAGCGACTGACCGAGATGCAACTGGTGACCTGTGCCAGTCCGGATTATCTACAGAAGGCACCGCCGCTGCTGCAGCCGGAGGATCTGGCCGAGCACAGCTGCCTGCTCTATGGCCATGGTCGTCAGGTGGAATGGTGCTTTCAGCGTGGGGGCAAGCCGCTGGTACTGCCCATGCAGGGTCAGCTCCGGGCCAACAACGGTGAGGTGGTGCGGGATGCAGCCATCGCAGGTCAGGGCATCGCGGTGCTGCCGACCTTCATCGTCGGCGCGGCGCTGGCCTCAGGGGCGCTGGTGCAGGTGCTGGAAGACTTCGCCCTGCCCAGCGCGGCGGTCTACGCGGTCTATCCCCAGCATCGGCAGTCGGCGCGCATCGTCCAGCTGTTCTCGGACTATCTGCGCGACCGCCTAACGGTCGGGCCGACTCACGCCACGGCGCCGCGGGTCGGTTGACGCTGGGGCCACTGCTGGAGGGTTCGCTCGGCGCCGTCGGCAGCCACGCGCTGGCCATCCAGACGCTGCTGCTGACGCTGGATCGCCGGCTGCAGGCTGCGCTCGGCGCCGTTTTCAGCCAGGGCACGACGCGGGTCGAGACGCTGCTGCTGGCGCTGGATCGACGGCTGCAGACTGCGATCGGTGCCGTTCTCGGCCAGGGTGCGATCCTGCTGCTGGTGCTTTTCGATCAGCGAACCCAGGGGGCGCAGGGCGCTTTCCTCGGCCTGGGCGGATTGGGCGATGGCGGTGGTGAGCAGAGTGGCGGCGAAGAGAGCGGTGAAGGCTTTCATGGCGAGTACCTGTGTCGGGTGGGTGTGGACTCATTGTCGCCAGCTCACCCCGCGCCTAGAAATCGTCCCGGGGGATAGCGATCATCGACCGCGCTGATGATGGCGCTCAGGCCCGCGCCTGACGCTGGCGCAGCAGGAACAGGCACCAGACGGCCAGCGCCGTGGCGGCCAGCAGGCAGCCGGCCAGGCTGACGCCGGTCCAGCCGAAGTGCTCGTACAGCCGCGCCGACAGCAGCGAACCCAGGGAGCCGCCAAGGAAGTAGCCGGTCATGTAGCCGGCGTTGAGGCGACTACGGGCTTCCGGCCGCAGCCGATAGACCACGTTCTGGTTGCTGACGTGGCTGAGCTGCACGGCGAGATCCAGCACCAGGATGCCGACCAGCAGCGCCGCCAGCGACTGCTGGGCGAAGGCCAGCGGCAGCCAGGCCAGGATCAGGGAAGCCAGACCGATGCTGGTGGCGAGACCACCCTTGCCCTGGTCGGCCATGCGCCCGGCCAGGTTGGCGGCCAGGGCGCCCACCGCGCCGGCGAGACCGAACAGGCCGATGGTGCCGTCGCTGAAGCCATAGGGCTCGGCGGCGAGCAGAAAGGCCAGGGGCGTCCAGAACACTGCGAAGACGGCGAAGCCCAGAAACCCCAGCAGGGTGCGCAGGCGGTGCAGGGGCTCGTCGCGCAGGAGCACGAACACCGAGCCCAGCAGCCGTGGATAGCTCAGGCCCGCCGACTGCTGATAGCGCGGCAGCGCCAGGCGCAGGGCCAGGGCGGTGGCCAGCATCAGGCCAGCGGCCACAGCATAGACGGTACGCCAGTCGCCCAGGGACGAGAGCGCTCCGGCCACGGTACGGGCCAGCAGGATGCCGAGGATGAGGCCGCTCATCACCGTACCCACCGCCCTGCCCCGCTGCTCCGGCGCGGCCAGGGTGGCGGCGAAGGGCACCAGCACCTGGGCCACCACCGAGAAGAGTCCGGTCATGGCGGTGCCCACTAGCAGCCAGGTCAGACTGGTGGCGGTGGCGCTCAGCGCCAGGCCGGCGGCGGCGATCACGCTCATGGTGACGATCAGCCGGCGGCGCTCCAGCAGATCGCCCAGGGGCACCAGCAGCAGGAGCCCGGCGGCGTAGCTGAGCTGGGCGGTGGTGACGATGCTGCCGGCCTGGGTGTAGCTGAGGTCGAAGCGCTGGGCGATGGTGTGCAGCAACGGCTGGTTGTAGTAGTTGCTGGCCACGGCGATACCGGTGGCGACGGCCATGAGCAGGGTCAGCCAGCGGCTGAGAGGAGGCGTGGGGTTCGACATCCGCAGGGTCCGGCAAGGGAAAGGCTGGTCAGTATCGGACAACGGCAGCCATCGGTTAAATGAATCGTTAAGATGGTTTCGATCTCATTTCAAGATAGCGCCATGAACCTCAAGCAACTGGAATTCGCCGTCGCCCTGGCCGAGGAGCGCCACTTCACCCGCGCCGCCGAGCGTTGCCATGTGGTGCAGTCGGCGCTCAGTCACCAGATCGCCCGCCTGGAAGCCGAACTGGGCGCCACCCTGTTCGAACGCCTGCCGCGGCAGGTGCGCCTCACCCCGGCCGGCGAGGCGCTGCTGGTCCAGGCGCGGCAGGCGCTGGCGGCGGTGGAAAGGCTGCAGCAGGACGTGGCCGCCGCGGTCGGCGCCATTCGCGGCACCCTGACGCTGGGTCTGATCTCTTCGGTGCCCCGTCTGGACATCGTCGAGTTGCTGGCCACCTTCCATGCTCGCCATCCCCAGGTGGACATCCGGCTGCGCCAGGACAAGAGCGAGACGCTGCTGGCGGCGGTGCGCGAGCGGCAACTGGATTTCGCCCTGATCGGCCTGTCGCGCCAGGTGGCCCTGGAGGCGGTGGCCAGCCGCCTGCTGCTCAGCGAGGAGCTGGTGGCAGTGCTGCCCGCCGCGCACGCTCTGGCGGGGCGGGAAAGGCTGTCGCTGCACGAGCTGGTGGATCTGCCGCTGGTGGACCTGCCCGCGGGCAGCGGTGCCCGGCGGCAGACCGACGAGGCCTTCGCCGCCCTGGGCCTGCCCCATCGAGTGCGTTTCGAGACGGGCAACATGCAGCTGCTGGAACGCTTCGTCCGCCGCGGGCTGGCGATCGGCCTGGTGCCTCAGAGTATCGCCAGCACCTTTGCCGGCCTGGCCCGGGTGCCGGTCAGCGATGCGCCCCAGCGCAACGTCCATGCCATCTGGTCGCCGCTGCCGACGACGGCTACGCGGGAATTTCTCAAGGTCCTGGAAGAGGCCCTGGCGGAGTAGCCCGCGCTCGCTGGCCGGCGGTGCTGCCGTCAAGGGGATACGCGAGTGACTGCCTGGCGGCAGTGCCTTGCTAAGCTGTCAGGCCCGTACCAGAGGAGATTTCGTCCATGCAGATCACGCGCATCGTACCGAACATCGCCACCGAGCAATTGGCTGCCGCCAGGGTCTTCTACGGCGAGTTGCTGGGGCTGACGCTGGCGATGGACCACGGCTGGATCCTGACCTTCGTCGGCGCGGGCGAGGCCAGTCCCCAGGTCAGTTTCGCGGTAGAGGGTGGCTCGGGTACGCCGGTGCCGGAGTTGTCGCTGGAAGTCGATGACCTGGACGAGGTCTTGCGTCGACTGGCCGGCGCGGGCTACCTGCCGGAGTACGGTCCGGTGACGGAGCCCTGGGGCGTGAGGCGCTTCTTTGTCCGCGATCCTGGAGGAAGGCTCCTGAATTTTCTGGAGCATGCTTGAGGACTGACCGCCGTCCGCTCGTCTGGTGATCCGCCGCTGCGACCGCGCCTTGAAGCCCGCGTAGGTTGAGTTGAGCGCAGCGAAGCCCAACATGGCTCAAGGCTGAACCTCCCCGTTGGGCTTCGACGATGGAGCCGTCTCAACCCAACCTACGGGTCCGCTCGCCTGGTGGTCCGCCGCTGCGGCCGCGTCTGAGGCCCACGTAGGTTGGGTTGAGCGCAGCGAAGCCCAGCATGGCTCAAGGCTGAACATCCCTGTTGGGCTTCGACGATGGGCCCGTCTCAACCCGCCCTACGGTCTATCGCAGCCATGGCTAGAGCCTTTTCCAAAGGTGACATCGCCGTTTGGGGCGTGCCCTCACCCCAACCCTCTCCCGGAGGAAGAGGGGGTTGTTCGAGCAGGCGTTCAGCTCTATCGGAGCCGTAGCCTGGAAAACGGCGTAGCCT
>NZ_WHOV01000156.1:0-8208 GCF_009765395.1 Pseudomonas sp. BAV 4579
ATAACAATAAGCAGGAGCCACCCATGGGTGATCATTTCTTCGCCAGCGGGCGCCAGTTGGACGTCATCTGTCTGGGACGACTGGGCGTCGACCTCTATGCGCAGCAGATCGGCGCGCCGCTGGAAGACGTCAGCAGCTTCGCCAAGTACCTGGGGGGATCCTCCGCCAACATCGCCTTCGGCACCGCGCGCCTGGGGCTGAAGTCGGCGATGCTGACCCGGGTCGGCGACGACCACATGGGCCGCTTCCTGACCCGGACGCTGGCGCAGGAAGGCTGCGACACCCGCGGCATCCAGGTGGATCGCGAGCGCCTCACCGCCCTGGTGCTGCTGGGCATCAAGGACCGCGAGACCTTTCCCCTGGTGTTCTATCGCGAGAATTGCGCCGACATGGCGCTGGGCGCCGACGACCTCGACGAGGCCTTCATCGCCAGCGCCAAGGCGCTGTTGATCACCGGTACCCACTTCTCCACCGAGGGGGTGTTCCAGGCCAGCAGCCGGGCGCTGGACTACGCCGAGCGCAACGGTGTGAAGCGGGTGCTGGACATCGATTACCGCCCGGTACTCTGGGGGCTGACCGGCAAGGCCGATGGCGAGACCCGTTTCATCGCCAGTGCCGAGGTCAGCGCCCATGTGCAGCGCATCCTGCCGCGCTTCGACCTGGTGGTGGGCACCGAAGAGGAATTCCAGATCGCCGGGGGCAGCGAAGACCTGCTCACCGCCCTGCGCCGGGTCCGCGAGGTGACCGCGGCGACCCTGGTGGTCAAGCTCGGTGCCCAAGGCTGCACGGTGATCCAGGGCGCCATTCCGGCGCGTCTCGAGGACGGCGAGATCCATCGCGGCATCCGCGTCGAGGTGCTCAATGTGCTGGGTGCGGGCGATGCCTTCATGTCCGGCTTCCTGCGCGGCTGGCTGACCGGCGGCGACGATGCCGAATGCTGCCGGCTGGCCAATGCCTGCGGCGGGCTGGTGGTGTCGCGCCATGGCTGCGCCCCGGCCATGCCGACCCTGGCCGAGCTCGATTACCTCAAGCACAGTCCGGTGCCCATCACCCGGCCCGACCTGGATCCGGTGCTGACCCGGCTGCACCGGGTCGGCACGCGGCGCCGCCAGTGGCGCCAGCTGTTCATCTTCGCCTTCGATCACCGCTACCAGTTGGTGGAAAGCGCCCAGCAGGTGGGGGCCGACCCGGCGCGGATTCCGGCGCTCAAGCAGCTGTTCGTCCAGGCCATCGCCGAGGTCGAACAGGACCTGCAGCGTCAGGGTGTGGCCGCCGACGTCGGGCTGCTGGCCGACGAGCGCTTCGGCCAGGACGCCCTGAATGCCGCCAGCGGCCGTGGCTGGTGGATCGCCCGGCCGGTGGAGTTGCAGAACTCACGGCCGCTGGCCTTCGAGCTTGGCCGTTCGGTGGGCAGCACCCTGCTGAGCTGGCCAAGCGAGCAGATCATCAAGTGCCTGGTGCAATTCCACCCCGATGACGAGCCGCTGCTGCGGCTGGAGCAAGAGGCTCAGCTCAAGGGGCTGTATGAAGCGGCCCAGGCCAGCGGTCATGAACTCCTGCTGGAGGTCATCCCACCGAAGAACCATGCCTCCAGCCGGCCGGACGTGCTCTATCGCGCCATCAAGCGGCTGTACAACCTGGGCATCTATCCCGAGTGGTGGAAGATCGAGGCGCAGCCGGCCGCCGTCTGGAGGCAACTCGACCAGTTGATCGCCGAGCGCGATCCCCATTGCCAGGGCGTGGTGGTGCTGGGTCTCAACGCCCCGGCCGAGGAGTTGGCCGAAGGCTTTCGTCAGGCCAGCGCCAGCCAGCGCTGCCAGGGCTTCGCCGTGGGCCGGACCATCTTCGCCCAGCCGAGTCGGGCCTGGCTGGCCGGCGAGATCGACGACCGTGCGCTGGTCGCGCAGATCCGCAGCAACTTCGAATTCCTGATCCAGGCCTGGCGCGACGCCCGCGCCTGATCGCCTCCTGACGAGCAGCTCCGACATGACCGCACAACAACAACTCAAGATCGGCATCAACCCCATCTCCTGGGCCAACGACGACCTGCCGGCCCTGGGCGGCGACACCCCGCTTGCGACCATCCTGCGCGAGGGCAAGGAAATCGGCTTCCAGGGCTTCGAGCTGGGTGGCAAGTTTCCCAGCGAGCCCAAGGCGCTGGGCGAGGTGCTCGGCCAGCATGACCTGGAG
The DNA here is from genome assembly GCF_009765395.1 of Pseudomonas sp. BAV 4579. NCBI lineage: Bacteria > Pseudomonadati > Pseudomonadota > Gammaproteobacteria > Pseudomonadales > Pseudomonadaceae > Pseudomonas > Pseudomonas sp. BAV 4579. Next base: position 2,191 of record NZ_WHOV01000156.1, read on the forward strand.
CTGGTGTCCGGCTGGTATTCCAGTGGCCTGGCGCACCGGGATGTCGAGGCCGAGATCGAGGCGATCCGTCCGCATTGCCGGCTGCTGGCCGAGAACGGCGCCAAGGTGCTGGTCTACGGCGAGGTGGCCGGCTCCATCCAGGGGCAGCGCCGGCCGCTGATCGAGCGACCGCGCTTCCACAGCGACGCCGCCTGGCAGGCCTATGCCGAGAAGCTCGATCGCCTGGCCGCCTTCACCCTGAGCCAGGGCCTGCGCCTGGCCTACCACCACCACATGGGCGCCTATGTGGAAGCGCCCGAGGACATCGCCCGGCTGATGGCGCTGACCTCTCCGGACGTCGGTCTGCTGTTCGATGCCGGTCACTGCTACATGGGCGGTGGCGATCCCCTGAGCGTGCTGCAGCAACATATCGACCGGGTCTGCCACGTGCACTTCAAGGACGTGCGCAAGGCCGTGGTGCAGCTGGCGCGCAACCACCAGTGGAGCTTTCCGGACTGCATCCTCAACGGCACCTTCACCGTGCCGGGTGACGGCGACATCGATTTCTCGGCGTTGCTCAAGGTGCTGGTGGCCGCCGGCTATGAAGGCTGGCTGGTGGTGGAGGCCGAGCAGGACCCGGCCGTGGCGCCGGCCTACGAATACGCCAAGAAGGGCTACGACCATCTGCGCCAGCTGGTGGCGCAGGCCACTGCCTGAGGAGGAATCCGATGAATCTGCTCGTCAAAGCTGACCGTAGCGCCCGCGACATCGTCAGCGTCCCGGCCGGTGCCCTGGACTACGTCGGCTTCGCCGCCCATCGCCTGCAACCGGGGGAGTCCCTGCCGGTGCTGGCGGGCGATCTGGAGGTCTGCATCGTGCTGCTCAGCGGCGGCGCCAGTATCGAGGGCGGGCATCCGCAGCTGGGCGACTTCGCCTGGCGCGGGCTGGCCGGTCGCCAGAGCGTCTTCGAAGACGTCTCGCCCTATGCCGCCTACCTGCCGCCCGGCAGCGAGGCGCGGGTGACCGCCGACAGCACCGCCGAAATCGCCGTCTGCACCTCGCCCGGCAATCCGCTGGTGGCGGACCGGCTGCCACCGCGGCTGATCGAGCCGGCGAGCATGCGGCGATCCACCCGCGGCAAGGGCGCCAACACCCGCTATGTCTGCGACATCCTGCCGGACACGGCGGCGGCCCATTCGCTGCTGGTGGTGGAGGTGCGCACCCCGTCCGGGCATTCCTCCAGCTATCCACCCCATCGCCATGACCGCGACAACCTGCCGGCGGAGAGTCTGCTGGAGGAGTCGTACTACCACCGCATCGATCCGGGGCAGGGCTTCGTCTTCCAGCGCGTCTACACCGACGAGCGCGACCTGGACCAGGCCATGGCGGTGGAAGACCACGACGTGGTGCTGGTGCCGCGCGGCTATCACCCGGTCAGCGTGCCCTATGGCTACGAGTCCTATTACCTCAACGTGATGGCCGGCCCCCGGCGCGTCTGGAAATTCCACAACGATCCGCAGCACGAGTGGCTGCTGACTCGCTAACCCTTTTTCGCTTGCCGTGGGCGGCGACCCCAGGACACGAGGATTCAGGACATGAGCGACACCCCCGTCATCGGGCACTACATCAACGGCGCGGTCTCGACCCAGGCCGAGCGCTTCAGCGACGTCTTCAACCCGGCCGAGGGCGTGGTCCAGGGGCGGGTCGCCCAGGCCACGGCGCAGACCGTGGAGCAGGCGGTGGCGGCGGCCAAGGCGGCCTTTCCCGAGTGGTCCGAGCAATCGGCGCTGCGCCGGGCGCGCATCCTGTTCCGCTTCAAGGAGCTGCTCGACCAGCATCACCGCGAACTGGCGGCGCTGATCACCCGCGAGCACGGCAAGGTCTTGTCCGACGCCATGGGCGAGGTGACGCGCGGCATCGAGGTGGTGGAGTTCGCCTGCGGCGCGCCGCATCTGGCCAAGACCAGCTACAGCGACAACATCGGCGGCGGCATCGACAACTGGAACCTGCGCCAGCCGCTGGGGGTATGCGCCGGCATCACCCCCTTCAACTTCCCGGTGATGGTGCCGCTGTGGATGATTCCCATGGCGCTGGCCACCGGCAACACCTTCATCCTCAAACCCTCCGAGCGCGATCCCTCCGCCAGCCTGCTGCTGGCCGAGCTGCTCAAGCAGGCCGGCTTGCCCGATGGCGTGTTCAACGTGGTCCAGGGTGACAAGGTGGCGGTGGATGCGCTGTTGCAGCACCCGGACGTGGAGGCCATCTCCTTTGTCGGCTCCACCCCCATCGCCGAATACATCCACCAGGAAGGTACCCGCCGCGGCAAGCGCGTCCAGGCCCTGGGCGGTGCCAAGAACCATATGATCGTGATGCCCGACGCCGACCTGGACCAGGCCGCCGACGCCCTGATCGGTGCCGGTTTCGGCTCGGCCGGCGAGCGCTGCATGGCCATCTCCATCGCCGTGGCGGTGGGCGAGGTGGGCGATGCCCTGATCGAAAAACTGCTGCCGCGCATTGATGCCCTGCGAGTACGCAACGGCGTGGAAGCCGATGCCGACATGGGCCCACTGGTGACCGGTCAGCACAAGGCCAAGGTCGAGGGCTATATCACCAAGGGGGTGGAAGAGGGCGCCAGGCTGCTGGTCGATGGCCGCAACTTCAAGGTGCCCGGCGCCGAGCACGGCTTCTTCGTCGGCGCCACCCTGTTCGATGGCGTGACCCCGGACATGACCATCTACAAAGAGGAAATCTTCGGCCCGGTGCTGGGCATCGTGCGGGTGCCGGACTTCGCCAGTGCGGTAGCGCTGATCAACGCCCACGAATTCGGCAACGGCGTCTCCTGCTTCACCCGCGATGGCGGCATCGCCCGCGCCTTCGCCCGCACCATCAAGGTGGGCATGGTCGGCATCAACGTGCCCATCCCGGTGCCCATGGCCTGGCACTCCTTCGGTGGCTGGAAGAGATCCCTGTTCGGCGACCACCACGCCTATGGCGAGGAAGGCCTGCGCTTCTACACCCGCTACAAGAGCGTGATGCAGCGCTGGCCCGACAGCATCGCCAAGGGCGCCGAATTCAGCATGCCCACCGCCAAGTGACCGGGGAGAAGCCATGAGCACCCAACGTCTGACCATGGCCCAGGCCCTGGTGAAATTTCTCGACAACCAGTACCTCAGCGTCGATGGCGTCGAGACCAGGTTCGTCGCCGGCGTCTTTACCATCTTCGGCCACGGCAACGTGCTCGGCCTGGGCCAGGCGCTGGAGCAGGAGGCCGGTGAGCTGGTGGTGCACCAGGGGCGCAACGAGCAGGGCATGGCCCATGCCGCCGCCGGCTTCGCCAAGCAGAAGCTGCGTCGGCAGATCTATGCCTGCACCTCCTCGGTGGGGCCGGGCGCGGCCAACATGCTGACCGCCGCGGCCACCGCCACCGCCAATCGCATTCCGCTGCTGCTGTTGCCCGGCGACGTCTATGCCAGTCGCCAGCCCGATCCGGTGCTGCAGCAGATCGAGCAATTCCACGACCTGTCGATCAGCACCAACGATGCCTTCCGCGCGGTGAGCAAGTACTGGGATCGCATCAACCGCCCCGAGCAGCTGATGAGCGCGGCGATCAACGCCATGCGCGTGCTGACCGATCCGGCCGAGACCGGCGCCGTGACCCTGGCGCTGCCTCAGGATGTCCAGGGCGAGGCCTACGACTATCCCGACTACTTCTTCGCCAAGCGGGTGCACCGCCTGGATCGCCGGCCGCCGGTGGCTGCCGCCATCGAAGACGCGGTGCAACTGCTCAGGCGCAAGCGCAAGCCGCTGCTGATCTGTGGCGGCGGGGTGAAGTATTCCGGCGCCGCCGCGGCCCTGCAGCGCTTCGCCGAGCGCTTCGAGATTCCCTTCGCCGAGACCCAGGCCGGCAAGAGCGCCATCGTCTCCAGCCACGAACTCAATGTCGGCGGCCTCGGCGAGACCGGCTGCCTGGCCGCCAACCTGCTGGCCAGGGAAGCGGATCTGATCATCGGCGTCGGCACCCGCTACACCGATTTCACCACCTCCTCGAAGTGGCTCTACCAGCATCCCGAGGTGGAATTCCTCAATCTCAACGTGGCTGCCTTCGACGCCGGCAAGCTCGATGGCCTGGCCGTGGTGGCCGATGCCCGCGAAGCCCTCGATGCCCTGACCGAGGCGCTAGGGGCTACCGACTACCGCGCCGGCTGGGGCGGCCAGGTGGGGGAGGCGCGCGAGCGCTATCGCCAGGAGGTGGAGCGGGTCTACGCGGTCGGCTATACCGGCGCCGACTTCGTCCCGGAGATCGACGACGACCTGCCGCGCGCGGTGCTGGAGGAATTCGTCCGCCTGACCGGTTCGTCCCTGACCCAGAGCCAGGTACTCGGCCGCCTCAACGAACGACTGGACGACGACGCCATCATCGTCGCCGCCGCCGGCAGCCTGCCCGGCGACCTGCAGCGCGCCTGGCAGAGCAAGGGCGTCAACACCTACCACCTGGAATACGGCTATTCCTGCATGGGCTACGAGATCAACGCCGCCCTCGGCGTGAAGCTGGCCGAGCCTGCGCGCGAGGTCTATGCCCTGGTCGGCGACGGCTCCTACCAGATGCTGCACTCGGAGCTGGCCACCTCCATCCAGGAGCGGCGCAAGATCAACGTGGTGCTGCTCGACAACATGACCTTCGGCTGCATCAACAACCTGCAGATGGAACACGGCATGGGCAGCTTCGGTACCGAATTCCGCTATCGCAATCCGGAGACCGGCCAGCTCGACGGCGACTTCGTGCCGGTGGATTTCGCCATGAGCGCCGCCGCCTACGGCTGCAAGACCTATAGCGTGCGCACCCTGGAGGAGCTGGAAGCGGCCCTGGCCGATGCCCGTCGGCAGACGGTCTCCACCCTGATCGACATCAAGGTGCTGCCCAAGACCATGCTGCACGGCTACCTGTCCTGGTGGCGGGTCGGCGGCGCCGAGGTCTCCACCAGCGAAAAGATCGCCGCCGTCGCCCGGGTGCTCAGGGAAAACGCCGCCCAGGCCCGCCAATACTGAGCGCCACTCATTCCATAACAAGTCCAAATCGGAGAATGAAGTCATGACCTTGAACATCGGTGTCATCGGGACCGGCGCCATCGGCCGCGAACACATCCGCCGCCTGAGCCACACCCTGCTGGGCAGTCGCGTGGTGGCGGTGACCGACATCAACGCCGACCAGGCCGCCCGGGTGGTCCAGGAGTTGGGCATCACCGCGGAGGTCTATGCCGACGGCCATGCGCTGATCGCCGCGGCGGACGTCCAGGCGGTGCTGGTCGCCTCCTGGGGGCCGACCCACGAGGAGTACGTGCTGGCCGCCATCGCCGCCGGCAAGCCGGTGTTCTGCGAAAAGCCCCTGGCGACCACCGCCGAGGGCTGCCGGCGCATCGTCGAAGCCGAGCAGGCCCACGGCAAGCGCCTGGTGCAGGTGGGCTTCATGCGGCCCTACGATGCCGGCTATCGCCAGCTCAAGGCGGTGCTCGACGCCGATCGCATCGGCGCGCCGCTGATGATCCATGCGGCCCACCGCAATCCCACGGTGAGCGAGCACTACAGCACCGACATGGCCATCACCGACACCCTGATCCACGAGATCAACGTGCTGGCCTGGCTGCTGGACGATCATTACGTGTCCGCCCAGGTGGTCTTTCCGCGCAAGGCGCCAGCGGCGCGCGAGCACCTGCGCGATCCCCAGGTGGTGCTGCTGGAAACGGCCAAGGGCGTGCGCATCGATGTCGAGGTCTTCGTCAATTGCCAGTACGGTTACGACATCCAGTGCGAGATCGTCGGCGAGCGCGGCATTGCCCGCCTGCCGGAGCCGACCTCGGTGCAGTTGCGCAGCGAGGCGCGGCTGTCCAACGAGATCCTCATGGACTGGAAGGACAGATTCATCGCCGCCTATGACGTGGAGCTGCAGGCCTTCATTGATGATCTGGCCGCCGGCCAGCTGACCGGGCCGTCGTCCTGGGACGGCTACATCGCCGCGGTCACCGCCGACGCCTGCATCAAGGC
>NZ_WHOV01000157.1:0-9511 GCF_009765395.1 Pseudomonas sp. BAV 4579
CGTTGACGTTGACGTTGACGTTGACGTTGACGTTGACGTTGACGTTGACGTTGATATTGGCATCGCGAGACGCTGGTGTCTTTCCATTCGACATGGATACTCTTGCCCGTGGTAAATGTGGCTGGTGTCAAAAGTCATGTTTTAATCTCGGATGGCTGTCCGGTAGCAGCACAGGCAGGTATACCGGTCGCTAGCAGCTATCGAGCGGACGCTGGACGTTCGTCAGCAAATGCTCAATGGTCCCTTATGGCGCTGATGCAAGAGCACTAAACGATGTGAGCCAGCCGAACGCTATAGTCTTTGCGCAAGGGTTTGCCACCTCTCTCAGTGGTGGCGATCAGGTTTACTCGGACAATCTGATTGATTTGCGAACCGTCAGGGTAATGTGATCAAACGTTTGCTCAACTGGCTCAAAAGCGAAGGATTTCTATCCATTTCGACAGGTTGGCTAACACCTTTGAAGCGATGATCCTTTGAGTCTGCATATCGATCGCCGGGCGAATCGAGCTATCATGCTAGTTCAAATTTTCCCGTTGAATCTATCCGTTTCACGCTTCTTGGCGCAGCAGGATGGCCAGCAGGAACACCTCGAACAGCCGCGCGAATTACGTATGAAGGCGGCGTTCGGCTAATCCTCTATCTGTCTGGCATCAAACAGATAACCTTCACCGCGTACGGTCTTGATCAATTGGGGCGCACGGGGATCGTCGCCCAATTTGCTGCGCATTCGCGACACCAGCAGATCGATGCTACGATCAAAGGCTTCCATTGCTCGCCCGCGAGTGGCATCGAGCAATTGCTCACGACTCAGCACCTGTCGCGGCTGCTCGATAAAGACCCAGAGCAGTCGTACCTCAGCGTTGGACAGCGGGACCATTATCCCCGACGGGGAATGCAACTGATGCAGGACGCCATCTAGCTTCCACCCATCGAAGCTCACGCTACTTCGTTTATGCCGGGTGAGACGGCCGCCGTGAGTACGTCGCAATATCGACTGGATTCGCGCCACCAGTTCTCGAGGCTCGAAGGGCTTCGCCATATAGTCGTCGGCCCCCAGCTCGAGACCGATGATGCGGTCCGCCGGCTCGCATCTAGCGGTCAGCATCAGGATTGGGATGCCACTGTCCCGTCGCAGTGACCGACAGAGAGAAAGCCCGTCCTCCCCTGGCAACATAAGATCCAATACAACCAGATCGAAGGACTGCTCTACCAGAGCCTTGCGCATCTCCAACCCGTTGCCCACCCCGAGGGCATTGATACCGAAGCGCGCCAGATAGCCGCAGATCAATTCGCGGATCGACGGATCGTCATCAACCAGCAGGATGTGCGAGGTCCAGTGCTGTGGTTCGGGTGACAGCGGCATTTTGGCTACCTAAACAGGCAAATAGACTATGGGTACATGCTACCCGGTCAGCGTGCTATGCATCGAGAAATTATGTATATCTTGCGGAGATGTAGTATCCATTTTGATACAAATTCCCATATCTGAAAATCGATTCAAGCTTTCCGTATAAAACGTCAGTAATATTGTGATGTATAAATTGTAATATAAAAATCAAATTTCAGCATAGGCTTATATTATGTCTTGCACTTAGACCTACTAGATCCAATCGACACGAACAGTGACGCCATGACTCAGCTCGCTGACCGCGTGCTCTATACCAGTGTCTCGGGGTCAGCGCACCAACACAATGGTCTGTTCCAATGACTGCATGTGACATGTCTTGCGAAATCGTCCAACTTTCAGGTGCACTTCAAAGCAGGCTCTATCTCTGTTTTCTGATAGAGAGGAATAATTTTATAAAGCTTGAACCTCCCCAATGTAGGCTGTCGGACACATTTATGTAAGCGCTAAGGTACATCCCATTTTTCGGTTCCGGCCATCCCGTCTTTACGCCCGAATGTCGTGCCATTGCAGACTTTTTGTCTGTGCCAGTGGCAGCATCATCAACGTGTCTCACATGAAGGCGGATGTGGCGTGAAAAAGGCCGCAGGCTTTACTCTTACCGAATTAATGATAGTTGTAAGCCTAATTGCTATCACGGCTGCCCTGGCTGTACCAGGCTTCAGCTCCATGGTTCGCTCCAATAAGGTCACTGGCGCTGCTCAAGAGTTACAGAATCTATTGACTTACGCCCGTAGCGAGGCGATGGCACGCAGCGTCAATGTCGGGGTTACCGCAGTTACTGTTAATGACTGGACCGGCGCATTGGTCGTCGCTACGGTGACCAGCACCGTCTTGGGTGAGGCGGAAATCCTACGGCGTTTCACTGATACGGGACTTGCGGCCTCGGGGGTTAACAGCACGGGTACCTCTACTACCGTGGCTTTTCGTCCAAACGGGACCTTGGTTTCAACAGCTGCAGCTATAATTAACGTCTGCGCCAGTAATGACAAAGCCACCACGGGTAGAACGCTGACTATCAGCCCGGGTGGGCAAATCAGCACGAAGGACTTTGCGCCCACGTCCGCCAAGACGAGTGGCTGTTCATGAGTTCCTCCCGTCAACCGGGTTTCAGCCTCATCGAGCTGCTAGTTAGTCTGATCGTCATCTGTATTGGTGTCTTGGGCATGGCAGCGCTGCAGTCTCGTAGCCTGGTGCAATCTCAAGACTCCGTGCTTCGCAACACCGCCATCATGCTTGCGGGCGATCTCATAGAGGTGATGCGCAGCAATCCAGGTGGTGCGCTAAGCGGCGATCTATTCAGCGTCACCAGCAAGTACTACAAGGCTGCCGGTAGCGACTTTGCCGCTACTGCGCTGGACTCTGCCGACGGTTCGTGCGCCAAGCTTGCACGAGGTGTCGGAGGAGATGCTATTGCCGGCAAGGATCTCACCTGCTGGCTACGTCAGGTCAAGGCGTTGCTGCCAGTGACTGATGACCTTATCAAAGCCAACTTCGCCGTTTGCCCATCGCTTGCGGCACCAGTGGTGGGCAGTACGACCCCTTATAGCGCCTGTGGCAGCGCAAACAGTTCGGTAGCCATGGTCGTGCTGGCTTGGCAGGATGCTTCCGGCAACACTCAAGGATGTGCCGGTGGGATCTGTTACTACGTCCTGAGGGCCGAGCTATGACGAAGCAACGCGGCCTGACCATGATCGAGATGATGATCGCACTGACGCTTAGCAGCTTCCTGATTCTTGGCGTGAGTCAGCTATACATCAACAACAAACGCCATTATCTCTACCAGCAGGGCCAAGTCGAAACTGGCGACAATAGTCGGCTCGCATTGTTGTTGTTGGATCAGCAACTGGCAAAGGCCGGCTTCCGCGCAAATCCGGTTGTTCAGAAGAGCTTAACGGTGGCCTTTCCAGCCTTGGATGCCACAAGTGGCTGCCCGGCCTTTTCAGCAGGGCAGACCATCAAGCTCACCACAGACACCAACCTGACTGGGATCTGTTTTCGCTACCAAGGAGCGGTTAAGGGAACGGACGTTGACTGCCTAGGTAATAAGATCGCTGCTGCAAGCAATGGTACCGAGGTCCTTACACGAATCAGCTACGTGGCTGATGGCAGTGGAACCGGAAACCTTACCTGCAGCGCTCAAGGCGAGACCGCTCAGACCTTGGTCAGCGGGCTGACTGGCTTCGTCTGGTTTGCGGTGCCGGCAAGTACCGATTCCACTCAAGTTATTCGCTATGCGGCCTTATTTTCCACCACAAAGTCACTTACCGATGGTATTTCCAGCACGGTGATCGATAACTGGAACACCCTGAGCGGCCAAAGTCTGAAGGACACCACTCATGTGCTACAGATCGTGCAAGGCAGCGTGACTCTACGGAACCTGATGCAATGACGAGCATTAAGGCTTCATCACAACGGGGCGTCGTGCTGCTCGTCGCACTGATCATGCTGTTGTTACTGACGCTGCTGGCTTTGTCCAGCATGCGCTCGAGCACGCTGCAGAATCGTCTGGGCGGCAGCGTATCCGAGCATAAGCGCGCCTACAACGCGGCTGATTCGGCGTTGAGGGAAGGAGAGCGGCGCGTAAATGCCTTGAAGTTAACGGCAACCTTTTCGGCCGCCAGTGCAGGCTATTCGAGTTGCGCTTCGAGCGTGGCGGCTATCGGTAGCAATCTATGTCTGCTGGTCGAGGGGAGCGACCTTGATACCACTGAGAAGACTCAGGCCTGGGCCAAGACCGCCTTGGCGGCAACTGGTACGGCATCAACATCGGTTGCCTACACTGGTTATGACGGCAAGTCAGCATTCACGAGCCTTCCCCGGTGGGTCGCAACGGTCATCGCCAGCAGCGGGGCGGAAGATGTGTCTCTCGCCACTCAAGGCAAAGGTACCTACTACTATCGCGTAACCGCCGCCGCAACGGCCGGGGGCGCCCGTTTCCCTGTCATTCTGCAAAGCGTCATCAAGGTAGAAGTCCAATGAGCTTGCGCCAATTCCTTGCGACTCTGTCCCTATTTCTGGCGTTGCCTGTGGTGGAAGCCGCTACGCTTACCGTCAGCCAGCAACCCCTGTTCCTCACCACAGGGGTTGGGCCCAACTTTTTCATCACTATCGACAACTCAACCAGTATGCAAATGGCGGTGGTGCCCGATGCTTCGCGGACCGATGCAATCCGAGTGACGCGACGCGCTAAATCATCGACATTCAATGGTCTCTACTACAACCCCCAAGTTACCTATGCGGCGCCCTACAAGGTTGCCTACGATTCCTCGACGGGTCTTTTGACCAAGACCCGCTTGACGACGAGTTTCACCGCGGCCTACGTCAACGGATTTCGTACCGGGTTGGGAACGGTTGACCTTAGCAGTAACTACAAGGTGAGCTGGGGTTATAATCCCAACATAACTACCACGGATCCAGAGACGGCTCGCGGTACTAGCTACGCCAATCCCGGTCTGGCGACAGGTAGCGCAAGCACCCTAGCAGAAAATCCGTCAGCTGACTTTTCTTCTAGTGCGGTAAAATCTGGCGTAGCTGCCTATTATTACTTATACGATACCACGCCCTCGACATGCACCTCCGCTGGAACCGGCAACGATGCCTGCTATAAAAAAGTTACGGTCTCCAGCACCTCCGGTTCGAACAGTAGCGACGAAAGGCAGAACTTCGCCAACTGGTATACTTTTTACCGCAGTAGAGCCTTAGCCGCGCAAAGTGCAACTAATCTTGCGATGGTCGACGTAGATGAAAATATACGCGTCGGCTGGCAAGCGCTAGGCAGTTGCACCTTTTCCGCTACATCAGCAAATTGTCGCGGCATTAGCAATTCCAGCTCCTCTGCCTACGACAATCGCCTGCGTCCCTTTAGCGGTAGCCATCGACAGGCATTGTTCGACTGGCTTGGCGACATCTATTTCGACTCCAGTACGCCTTTGCATTCAGCTCTGGCCCGGGTGGGCAGTTTCCTGTCCACTACCGGCGCCAACGGCCCATACGCCTACAGTCCAGGCACCACTGAGGCACCCGTCTACGCTTGTCGCGCCAATTACAGCTTGATGGTGACGGATGGCGTCTGGAATGCCACCTACGACGTGGCTGGTGAGGACAGCAGCAGTCAGACCTTAGGCGATGGCACCACCTATAGCCCAATAGCGCCCTATAAGGATTCCACTACCGACACTCTGGCTGACTTGGCTTTCCAGTATTGGTACAAGGACGCTAATACATCACTTGCCAATAAGATTCCGCCCTACACTGCGGTGAACGGTACGGAAACGCACGGCTCCAACACGCTGACCCCCTACTGGAACCCAAAGAACGATCCCGCCACTTGGCAGCACCTGACCGGATTTTATGTAGGCATTGGTCTAAGTAGCGCCCTGACCAGTCCGGCCTGGAGCGGCGATACATATTCAGGTGGTTACGATGCGATCGCTTCCGGCACCCTGAGTTGGCCCAAAGCAGCGTCCGGGAGCGACAACAATGTTTACGACCTTTGGCATGCGGCCATCAATTCGCGCGGCGCCTTCTTCAGCGCAGACGACGCCGGTGACTTGGTCAGTTCGCTTGGCGCCGTGGTGACGCGGATTACTCAATCGAACAATGCTGCAGCAAGCCAGGTGTCTTCGCCAATGCTCGACAGCAGCTACTCATCGAGCTACACCTATGTCCCAACCTTTTCCAGCAGTGACTGGAGCGGTGACCTGACCAAGTATTTGCGGACCGCGACGTCCGTCACTCGTCAATGGAGCGCCCAGAGCAAGCTTGACGCCGCCTACGGCAGTGGCAGTTATGCCGCTCGAACGGTGAAGATGGCCAAGTCTAGCAATACGTTGCAAGACTTCAGCTGGAGTAATCTTAGCGCTACCCAAAAAGCGTATTTAAACAAAAATCTACTGGGCACAACTGATAGCTATGGATCTCAGCGCGTCGATTATCTGCGGGGCGCGCGAACATATGAAAGCAGCAGTACCACACCGAGCTTTCGGATACGCAGTCACATTCTCGGCGACATTATCGATTCGACGCCAGTGCAGGTAAGCATTCCAAGCAGTCCCGAAGCCAAGATGAATGCCTTGGTTTCTACTACAAGTGGATCCTATACCGCCTTTCGCCAGACTTGGGCAGACCGGTCCACGCGCATCTACGTCGGGGGCAACGACGGCATGCTGCACGCCTTTGACGACAACGGGAACGAGAAATTCGCCTTCGTCCCCAGTGTTGTTCTACCCACGCTCTACAAGCTTAGTGATGTGAATTACACCGGCGGCGCGCACCAGTTCTATGTTGATGGATCGCCCCTGGTGCAGGACGTCTATTACGGCGGTGCCTGGCACACCGTACTGATTGGAACCCTGCGTGGCGGAGGTCGTGGCCTGTTCGCGTTAGACATCACCGACCCGGATAACATCAAATTACTGTGGGAAAAGAGTAGTAGCGACTACCCTCAACTGGGCTATACCTACGCAAAACCTGTGGTCACACGACTGCAGAATGGCTCCTGGGCAGTGATTCTGAGCAACGGCTATGGCAGCAGTTGGACGAGCAACAGCACTACATTGGAAAATGCCGCTTCGCTCTATGTGTTGGATGTAAGCGATGGCAGCCTGATCTCTCAGTTGACCGCGTCGGCCAGTGGTACAGCGGTGAATGGTTTGTCCTCGCCGCTTGTAGCGGATGTCAATAGCGATCTGATCGCAGACTATGCCTACGCTGGTGATTTGCAGGGACGCCTGTGGCGTTTTGATCTGGTGGGCAGCAGTGCAACCAGCTATGGCGTTGCGTTTGGCGGTAAGCCTCTCTACAGCGCTCTGGCCAGCAGTTACTCAAGCGGCTTGAGCAGCTTTATCCAAGCCATCACGGCGGCTCCTTATCTCGTGCGCCATCCCTCCGGTACCGGTTATTTGATCGTTTTCGGGACTGGAAAGTATCTGGAGAGCGCTGATGCCACCGCCAATACCACTAAAGCCATGTCGCTCTACGGCATTTGGGATCGTCAGGCCACCGGAACTGCGGCCAGCACGACGCCGACCCTTAGCGCTTCCAGCCTCCAGCAGCAGACACTTGGAACAGATACGAGTATCTCCTATACCAGTTCGACGGGGAGCACGGTCGCTTCCACTGCCAACACCGTATCGACAACGGCGGTGGATTGGTACTCGAGTACCAATACAGCGGGTAAATATGGTTGGTACGTAAACCTGCCACTGACCGGCGAAATGGTTGTTAACAAAGCTCAATATATCAGCGATACCCTGCTGTTTACGTCGCTGGTGCCCAATGACGATCCTTGCGATTCCGGTGCAGTGACCTACCTCTACGCCCTTGATCCTTATACCGGCGGCGGCAGCGACCTCCTTGAGCTCGGCCTTGATACTAGCTATTCACGGCTGAAGCTGGCCGGCCTCTTCGCAGGAGCCTCAATCTTCACTTACGGCAACAGTGTCGTCATTTCAGGAACTGGCACGTCAACCACAACCTCACTTACCAATACCGACGGGTCCACGACTACAACCACTTCGGGTAGCGGTCTGACTGAGTCTACAAGCACCAAGCAGACATTTTCCCGTCAGACTTGGCGGACCATACCCAATCAAAATCCTGACTAAAGAGTTTTTTGATGCGAGCACGAGGCTTTACCCTAATTGAGCTGATGGTTGTCGTCGCGATCGTTGGCATCCTTGCGGCTATCGCATACCCGAGCTATCAGACCTACGTATTGCGCTCCAACCGCAGCGAGGGCCAGGCTTTGCTTAATGAAGCGGCGGCGCGGATGGAGCGGTTTTATGCCCAGAACAATGCCTATCCGACCACAGTATCCGGGTTGAACATTGTCAACAATAAAACTGCCAGCGGTAGTGCTATGGTGCTGTCCTCCAGTGGCTACTACCAACTAAGCATGGCGGTCAACGGCACCGGGACCACTGCTTACACTAATAACGGTCCCTATTTGCTGACCGCTATCCGCAGCGGTACACAGACACGGGACACGATCTGTGGTGACCTTAATCTTAATGCACAAGGAGTGAAGGGAGTAACCAACAATAGCTCAGGTACCGCCGCCGACTGTTGGCGATAACCCCTTGCCCATCATACCTCTAGAGCATGCAGTAGGTTATATCCCACTAGCAGGGGGGGGGGCGGATGACATTTGCGAGTCCTACTTTGTCGGATTCCTGCTGATATGGACCCAGAAGATCATAATTGCAATGTGTGCGCTGGAAGATTTGATTCCGTTTAACGACAAGAATGACAACGAGGATCCATATCAATACTAGAACGGTGAGCGGTTTGATACTTTCTGACGCAATGCAAGTTTGTGAAAAAGATCCAAGCACGTCCCACAGGGACTCCGCCGCTGCCGACACCTTAGGTCATGATGAACAAGCAATCCACTATAAACACTGCACGGGAAAAGATTGCCCAGGTCGCCAAGGCCTCAAACGACAGCGATGTGGTGAAACTGGGTGCCACTGCTCGCGCCTGGATTGCGTGTTTGAAGACGGAGAATTTAATTGATGACGCTGTATCTAAGGAGCTTGATATTGAGTTGAGTCGAACATTAGACCAAATTGTGACACGCTTAGGGCCTTTGTCTGGTAGACGCTTTGATGTCACCTATCATTGATGCTCAGCATGCATCTTGCCCGAATAGCTGCTGCTTAAGTCGTTCTAATGTCTCCTGCAGGATGACGTGGCCCTGACGCTTTTCGTTTTTCTGAGTTGGGCTCAGTTGCATACGCCCATAGAGATCTTGCTGACATCGTATCTGGCCCGAGCAGGGACCTCGCGATTAACGCCGCCGCACCTGGCGAGCTGGATCTTTGCCACCTACTGGTTGGATTGATCATTTGCCACCTCACAGCGAGGCCGAAATGGCCTCATCAGTTTGGAAGTGGAAAACCCGAACATGTTCAAGGGCTACTACAACCGAAGGTCTCAATTGTCACGGGTAAAGCTTTGGTTCCTGTCGGCCGCCTTGGACCGATTGCTGCTCTTTAGCAACGTCTGCTATGAGTCGAAAAACTCCGCTTCTGAGCGGCTGCTTTGGGTTGTGGATTCACCCTGTCGACGCAACAGCGTGGTTAAAACACTCGGCAGGAGTCG
>NZ_WHOV01000158.1:0-18694 GCF_009765395.1 Pseudomonas sp. BAV 4579
CGAGGATCCGACGCTGCAACAGGTGGCATCAGCAGCGGCCAAGATCACCGGCAGTGACCGGGGGCTCTGGCGCTGGCAGCTGGCGACGGCCTTCTTCGCCCTAACCACCCTGCTCGGCTTCGGCCTCTGGTGGCGCGCCCGCCGTCAGCCGGCGGTGTTGCCGACCGTGCCCGATCTCGACAGCCGCCTGCAGCGCGAAGAGCTGCGCCGCGCCTGCCAGAGCAACGATCCCCACGTCACCCGTCACGCCCTGGACGCCTGGGCTCGACAGCAACCGGAAACCCTGGCGGCCATGGGGGCACGTTTCGAGCCCCTGGCCGCCGCGCTCGACGACCTCAACGGGGCGCTCTACAGCGAAGCCGGTCAGCGCTGGCAGGGCGAGACGCTATGGCAGGCGATCAATGCCCTGCCGCCGCTGACGCCGGCAGCCGTGCACGACACCCTGCCACCGCTCTATCCGCGCTGATCGGCTTCTTCCAGCTGCGCCAGGCGCTCTTCGAGGGCGGCGATACGGGCTTCCAGCGCCTCCAGCCGGCCTTCGCGTCCGCCGGCAGGGGTACCGCTCTCGGCGGCACTACCCAGCTGCGCGACCTGGGCATCGCGTTCTGCCGCGTTGCCGAACAGATGCAGATAGCGCTCTTCGCGCTGGCCGGGCTGTCGCCCCAGGCCGGTGGCCAGGCCGCGGGCGATCAGCCGCTCCAGGTGGTGGCGCACCTGCTCGGTATCATCGAAGGCGTGCATCCGGCCGCTGCGGGCCAGCAATTCGCCCAGGGTCTGGGGCCCGCGCAGGAACAGCAGGGCGCAGAGCACCCACTGGGGTGGCGGGAGTTCCAGGGCCTTGTCCAGCCGCTGTTCCCAGCGATCCGCCCGGCTGCCCATGACCAGGCGCGCCAGGCCGCGTTCTTCCAAGCGCCGCAGTCCCTGCCCCACTTCGCCCGGGGTCAGGTTGAGCACCGGCTCGCGGCTGGTCTTCTGGTTGCAGGCCAGCACCAGGGCATTGAGGGTCAGGGGATAGCTTTCCGGCGTGGTCAGCTGCTTTTCGATGAGGCTGCCGAGCACGCGGATCTCGTTGGCCTCCAGCGGCTCTTCGGCAAAGGCGGGGGTGACTGCTTGGCTCATGGCGGACTCCGCTTGGATGACGCGCCAGCCTAGCCTGCCCTCAGCGCCGTCGCCACTGTGGCAGCCCGATCAGCACCACCGCGCCGACGATGACCAGCATGGCCAGCATCTCCGCCGGACCGATCCGCTCGCCGGCGAACAGGGTCCCCAGCAGCACCGCCACCACCGGATTGACGTAGGCGTAGCTGGTGGCCGCCGCCGGCCGTACCCGCCCCAGCAAGTAGAGATAGGCACTGAAGGCGATCAGCGAGCCGAACACCACCAGATAGCCCAGCGCCAGCCAGCCACCCAGGGCCGGCCAGTGCTGCAGGCGCTCGCCGCTGAGGTAGCTGGCGCCGAGCAGCACCGCGCCCGCCACCAGCATCTCCACCGCGCTGGCCATGGCGCCACGCGGCAACGGCAGGTAGCGACTCCAGATCGAGCCGAAGGCCCAGGCCGCCGCGGCGAGCAGGATCACTGCTGCCCCGAGCGGCGTGGCGCTCATGGTATCGCCCAGATTGAGCAGGGCGATCCCTACCAGACCCAGGGCGATGCCGGCCCATTCCAGCAGGGTATTGCGCTGCCCCCAGAGCAGACCGAACAGCAGGGTGAACAGGGGGACCGTGGCGATCGACAAGGCAGCGATACCGGAGGTCACGCCCCAATGTTCGGCCAGGGTCACCCCGCCGTTGCCGACCCCCAGCAGCAGGATGCCGATCACCGCGGCCGCGGCGGTCTCCCGCGCCGTGGGCCAGGGCGCCCCGCGCCAGCGCAACCAGCCCAGCAGGAGACTCCCGGCGATAAGAAATCTCAGCCCCGCCATCAACAGCGGTGGCCAGTGGGCCACGCCGATGCGAATCACCAGATAGGTGGAACCCCAGACCACATAGAGCGCGAAGAAGGCTGCCAGCAGCGGCAGCCAGCTGGGCAGGCGCGGTGGTGCGAGGCAGGGCGAGGCGGAGGTGTCCATGCGCGAGAGCTTCCTGAGGGGTCAGGCTGACATTGTAGGAGCGCGCGTCGGGACGGCTAAGATACAGTCAAGAGAGAAACGGCCAACCAGCCTTTGATTCAGCATACTTTTAGGGATGGCGACCTTCGATTCGAAGGCAGGGGAACGGACATGGACCATATCGATCGTCGGCTCATCGACCTGCTGCTGGTGGACGGCCGCACCAGCTACGCGGAGCTGGGTCGCCGGCTGGGTCTCTCCGCCCCGGCCATCGCCGGACGCATCGCCAAGCTGGAAGACACCGGCATCATCACCGGCTATGGCGCCCGTATCGACCGCCGCGCCCTGGGCTACGGCACCGAATGCCTGATCTCCCTGCGCCTGCACAGTACCAGTCAGGGCCCGGTATTGAAGAAACTGGAGGCCCTCCCCCAGTTGCTCGCCTGCCACCGGGTCACGGGCGACGACTGCCTGATGCTGCGGATCGCCGTACGCGACATGGGCGAACTGGAGAGCCTCATCGATCAGCTGAACCAATTCGGCATGAGCCGGACAGTGGTGGTGCTGTCGACGCCCTTCGAGCGCCCGCTGCCGCTCATGCCCAGCTGACGGCGCACAAAAAAGCCCCGGCGCCTCGCGGCACCAGGGCTGGCGGAGTACGACGCCTTAGATGAAGGAGTCGTCGTCGCCACTGTCGTCGAAGAAGCCGCCACCGCCGCCGGTATCGCCATAGTCGGCGGCGTCCTGGAAGCCAACGTTATCCTGGAAGCCACCGGCATCCTGGAAACCCCCGCCATTGTCGTAGCTGGCGTTGTCCGCCCAGCCTTCCTGGGAGCCGGCATCGGCCAGGCCCGGGTCGGCGGTCGGGGTCTCGTTGATGACGTTGACGATCTCCTCGGGTTGCGAGTGATGGAACAGGCCCGAGATGGCCTGCGCCGCCAGCACGCCACCGGCGACCCCGGCCGCGGTCTGCAGCGCGCCGCCCATGAAGCCACCCATGCGCGAAGGCGCGGCCTGGGGTGCGCCATAGCCGGGTGCGGGCTGGGCATAGCCGGGATTGGGCTGGGCATAACCCGGATTGGCGGGACGCGGCGCTGCCGGGCCCGGGTCATTCCAGCCGCGGGACGGCGCGGCGTTGGCCGGTGCCTGACCGCCCGTTGGCTGGCTGCTGCCACCGCCAAACAGGCTGGAGAGGAAGCCACCGCTGCTTGGACGATTCTGCTGGACCTGGGCCATCTGGCTTTCCAGTTCCTTGACGCGCTGGTCCAGCCGCTTGATGGCGGCTTCCTGGATCAGCATCGCCTGGGCCATGTAATAGGGCGCCGCAGGCTGGTCGCGCAGGCGCTGCTGGATCAGCGCCTCGGCTTCCCGGTCACGGGGTGCGGTCTGGGCTTCCGTGGTCTTGAGACGGTCGAATAGACCTTCGATCAGCTGGCTTTCTTCGCGTTGCATGATGACCCTCCCGCAGACGGTCTACTGGCGGCCTTCCCCTGGGAACGGCCTGGATGTCGAAAGGCGCAGCGGCGTGCGCTGCTAAGCCAGATAGAGGCGTCGTAGCAGCTTTTCAAGCAGGACCCGCGCTATGTTCAGCGCGGATTCAGCCAGCCCTCCCCGCCTTGGCTTCTCTCTTCTGAAGGGATAGCGGGGTGACGAGTTCCAGCGCCGCGCCGGTGACTGGACAACCGGCCTGTGCTGGGGGAGTCTGCCGCTTTCCCCGCGAGACTCGTCCATGCCGCCGCTGCTTATCCTCATCGACCAGCAACAGGGGATCCGCGCCCCCCATCTGGGCCCACGCAACCACCCGGACGCCGAGCTGCGCATGGGCGAGCTGCTGGCGGCCTGGCGCCAGGCCGGAGCGCCCTTGCTGCACGTCCGGCACCTGTCGCGCAGTCCGACTTCGGTGTTCTGGCCGGGACAGCCCGGCGTGCAGTTCCAGCCGGCGCTGGCGCCGCTGCCCGGCGAGACGGTGTTCGACAAGCAGGTCCCCGACGCCTTCGCCAACAGTGGTCTGGAGCGCTGGCTGCATCAGCGTGGCATAGCCTCGCTGCTGATCTGCGGCGTGGCCAGCGAGAACTCGGTGGAGGCCACCGCACGCAGCGCCGGCAATCTCGATTTCACCACCTGGGTCGCCGAAGACGCCTGCTACACCTTCGCCAAGATTGACTTCGCCGGTCGGCCGCGCAGCGCCGAGGAGGTCCATGCGATGGCCATGGCCAATCTGCACGGCGAATACGCCACCGTCACCTCCAGCGCGGCCATGCTCGAACGTCTGCGGACGAACGGGTCGCCCTGCTAGACTGCCCTCCTGCCCGTCTGGAAGAGCTGCATGAACCCTGTCGATATCCTGCGCGACTCGCTGTCTTTCTTTGCCCGCAATCTGCGGCCCCTGGCCGTCCTCACCCTGCCCTGGCTGCTGCTCGAAGCCCTGCTGCGCTATCAGGTGCTGGAACGCTTCGGCGCCAGTGGCGGCCTGTGGGACATGCTGGTGAGCCTGCTCTGCTATCCGCTGTACACCGCCGCCCTGCTGATCTTTCTGGAGGCACGCACCCAGGGTAATACCCCGCGCCTGAGCGGCGTCTGGGGCGCCGCCCTGCTGCTCTGGCCCCGCTTCGCCCTCCTCGCGGCCTTGACCTCGGGGCTGGTGATGCTGGGCTTCTCGCTGTTGATCGTGCCGGGCTTTCTGATCATGGCCAAGCTGGCCTTCGCCGAGAACCTGCTGGTGCTGGAGGGACAGGCGCCGCTGGACGCCCTGCGTGGCAGCTTCCGGCTGAGCCGCGGGCACTTCTTCACCCTGCTGGCGTGCATCCTGGCCACGGTCCTGCCGGCCTGGCTGCTCGACGCCTGGATCACCCAGCATTTCGCCGAGGCCGCGGTAGCGGAGATCGCACTGCAGACCCTCTCGGGCTTCCTGCAGCTGATCCCCAGCATCGCCGTCTACCGCATCTACATGCTGGTCAGGCAGACCGCCTGACCTGGCCACTCACCACATCAGGTCATCCGGCACCTGATAGGCGGCATAGGGATCGTCCGGATCCGGCTCGCCGCTCTGCACGTTGAGCAGCACCACCCGCTTGGGATCGCGCTCCTGGATGCGCTCGGCGGTAGCCCGGGGCACCACCTCGTAGCGGCCTTCGTAGCGCACGATGGCCAGACTGCCCTTGCTGAGCTTGTCTCTCATCATGACGTTGACCGACAGGCGCTTGACCTTCTTGTCGTCGACGAAGTTGTAGTAGTCCTCGGTGCTCAGCTTGGGCAGGCGGCTGGTCTCGATCAGCTGCTTGATCTGTGCCTGCTCGGCCTTGCGCTTCTTCTTGTCTTCCTGAGCGCGATTGAGCTCCTGGTCCTTGGCCAGCTTCTCCGCCTGGGCCTGCTGGACGGCCAGCTCCTGGGAGCGGTCCTTTTCCGTCTGCCCGCGATGCTCCATGCGGGTCTGCTTCTGCTTTTGCTTGACGGCCTGCTTGGCCTGCTTTTCATTGACCAATCCGGCTTTCAGCAGCTGGTCGCGTAGGGACATGCTCATCGATACGACTCGTCTAGATCATCCAAGGGGGCGCGACTCGAAAGCGGCCGCGCGCCAGGGTGTCCATCCTGCGCAGCCGACGAAGCGAGTGCAAGCCTTTCTCTGGGGTGAAATAATGCGGTCATTACCTATCCGCCCCTGGTTCGGGCGCTGCCGATCACAATTCGCCCATGATTACCTTCGCGATCGTCCTGCTCTTCGTCGCCAGCGTGCTCTTCGTCCACCTTCGCGGACGCGCTCGGCTGCCGTTCCTGCGCCAGCTGGTCAACCACTCCGCGGTGTTCGCCCCCTACAACGCCCTGATGTACCTGTTCTCCAGCGTGCCGTCCAAGCCCTATCTGGATCGCAGCCGCTTTCCCGAGCTGGACGTGCTCAAGGACAACTGGCAGGAGATTCGCGTCGAAGCCCTGCGGCTGTTCGACGAGGGCTATATCCGCGCCGCGGAAAAGGACAATGACGCCGGCTTCGGTTCCTTCTTCAAGAAGGGCTGGAAGCGTTTCTACCTGACCTGGTACGGCGAGCCGCTGCCCTCCGCCCAGACCCTCTGCCCGCGAACCGTCGAACTGGTGCGGCAGATCCCCAACGTCAAGGGCGCCATGTTCGCCCTGCTGCCGGGGGGGAGCCATCTGAATCCCCATCGCGATCCCTTCGGCGGCTCGCTGCGCTATCACCTGGGCCTGGCCACGCCGAACTCGGACGCTTGCCGCATCTATGTCGATGGCCAGCCCTATGCCTGGCGCGACGGCGAAGACGTGATGTTCGACGAGACCTACGTGCACTGGGTCAAGAACGAGACCGACCAGACCCGGGTCATCCTCTTCTGCGACGTCGAGCGTCCGCTGCGCAGTCGTCTGCTGACCCGCGTCAATCAGGCGGTCAGCCGTTTCCTCGGCAGCGCCACGGCGCCGCAGAACGTCGAAGGGGAACGCGTCGGCGGCATCAACCAGGCCTATGCCTTCAGCAAGAGATTCGGGGATCGCCTCGGGGGTGGCGTGAAGAAATTCAAGCGGCGCCATCCCAAGGCCTATCGCATCGCCAAGCCGGTGCTGGCGGTATTGGTGGTGATCGCGCTGTACCACTGGATCGTCAGCTGAGGCAGCGATCCTGCGCCACCGGCCTGATCAGCCGGAACGCTGTTGGCGCTGGCGATGCAGCCGCGCCACCAGCTCGGCTTCGGCCTGGGACAGACCACAGGCCTGGGTGAGATCGTCGGCGCTGGCGCCCAGCCCCACCAGGCGCGCCGCCTGGGAAAACGACAGACTGGTGGGATCGCTCTGCTCGATCTGGGTCAGGCGATCGGGCAAGGGTGCCACCACCTGGGCCAGTCCCTGCACCTGCTCGCCCATGCGCACCTGCCCGGCCTGGTAGGTTTCCAGGCGTTTGAGCAGGATCTGCATGCGCTTGTCGACCAGGGCCTCCCGCTCGGCCAGCTTGGCCGCCTGTTGCTGCTGGCGCTGCCAGAGCAACCAGCAGCAACCGCCGAGGCCGGCACAGGCCAGCCCCAGGGCAACGCTGAGCAGGATCAGCCCGACAAGCATCAGATGCTTTCCAGCTCCGACCACTCTTCTTCGGTCATCAGCTTGTCGAGCTCGACCAGGATCAGCAGCTCGCCGTTCTTGTTGCACACGCCCTGGATGAACTTGGCGGATTCGTCATTGCCGACGTTCGGTGCGGTTTCGATCTCCGACTGCCGCAGATAGACCACCTCGGCCACGCTGTCGACCAGGATGCCGACGACCTGTTTGTCGGCCTCGATGATGACGATACGGGTGTTGTCGGTGACCTCGGTGGGCAGCAGACCGAAGCGTTGACGGGTGTCGATCACCGTCACCACGTTGCCGCGCAGGTTGATGATGCCCAGCACGTAGCTCGGCGCACCCGGAACCGGAGCGATTTCGGTGTAGCGCAGGACTTCCTGGACTTGCATCACGTTGATGCCGTAGGTCTCGTTATCCAGGCGGAAGGTGACCCATTGCAGGACCGGATCTTCGGAACCCTGTGCGGACGTTTTTTTCATGTTCCCTAGCCTCGTCAAATACCGCACGTGCGGCGAAGCGGGCGAACCCGCCGGTTAGTTGCAGCGGGCAGCCCTAGCGACGGCCACCCACCACCTGTTCAGCGAGCGCCGCCACATCCAGCAGCGCACACATCTGATCGATCACCGTACCGGCCAGCCAGGGCCGGGTAGCGCGCTGATTCCGCCATTTGACCTCGGCGGGATCCAGGCGTACCGAATGGCTGACGCCATGCACGGCCAGGCCCCAGTCCAGGCCCTGCAGCGATATAACGAATTTCAGGCCTTCGCGATAGTCGTCGCGGTAGCGCTCGGGCATCACCCAACGCGCCGCGTCGAGCACGCGCAGGTTGCCTGCCTGGCAGGGTAGCAGGCCCAGGAACCAGTCTGGCTGACCAAACAGCGGCGTCAACTCTTCGTCGGTGAGCGGGTAGATGGACCCCAGGCACACCAGGGGCGCGGCCAGGGTCAGGCCGGCCACGTCGAACAGCAGGCATTCGAAGGGTTCTTCGCCCCACTCGGGGCGCCCTTCCAGGCGTACGGCGCCGGGCGGTACGCCAGCCGCGGCGGCGGGCTGCACCGCCGGGGTACCGAGGGCTATGCCCTCCACCACCGGACGCGCCGGCTCGGCAGCGGGGGCCAGTTCGGGGACGCGCCAGTCCAGCTCGATGTCGGTTTCCGGCGACAACGGCACCTGGGTTGCAGGCTGCAGCACCTCGGGCAGGGCGACGCCGGCGCGGCGGGCGGCCAGCGGCACGACCCGAGGTTGCCACGCGGCATCCCGTTCGAGCTCCTCGCGCACCGCGGCGGCGAATTCGTCTTCGCTCACGCTGGCGATCGGCGCCGCCGGTGCCACCACGGAAGCCACGACCGGCGTGGATTCGGCGGTCGGCAGTTCCAGGAACGCGTCCAGCAAAAGGGCATCGAGATAGCCCTGGAGGACACGCTGAGGACGATTGTCGAGAGACGTCGGTTGGCTCATGGCGATCTACGTGGGTGAGTTGTCCAGCCTATCGGCCGGCAGGGTGGAAAACTTGAATCAGGCGACCTGGCTGCTGGGCGCACCGTCGAGCAGATGCCGTAGCAACGCCCGGTAGGCGATGACGCCGCGACTGTTCATCTCGTACCGCGACGGCACCTGCCCGGAACGACTGGCGTCGCGCAGCCGCGTATCGATGGGAATGAAGGCCTGCCACAGCTGCGCCGGATAGGTGCTGCGCAGGACCTTGAGCGTACCGATGGAAGCCTGGGTACGGCGGTCGAACAGGGTCGGCACTATGGTGTAGGGCAGCGCCTGCTTGCGTGAGCGGTTGATCATGGTCAGGGTATTGACCATGCGCTCGAGTCCCTTGAGCGCGAGAAATTCGGTCTGGGTCGGAATCACCAGATGCTGACTGGCCGCCAGGGCATTGACCATCAGCACGCCGAGCAGCGGCGGACTGTCGATCAGCACATGATCGAAGTCGTTCCACAGCTGTGCCAGGCTCTTGGAGATTACCAGGCCCAGGCCGCTCTGGCCGGGCGACTGACGCTCCAGGGTAGCCAGCGCGGTGCTGGACGGCAGCATCGACAGCTGCGGATGGCTGGTGGGCAGCAGCAGCCGCTTCGGCAGGCCTTCCGGAACCTGGCCACCGTGCTGGAACAGATCGAACGCGCTGTGTTCGAGGCTGTCCGGATCCTGACCGAAATAGCTCGTCAGGGAGCCGTGGGGATCGAGATCCACCAGCAGGACGCGCTTGCCTTCATCGCCGAGCAACCCGGCGAGGGCAACGGTGGTGGTGGTCTTGCCCACCCCACCCTTCTGATTGGCGACAGCCCAGACTCTCATGTGCAGACTTCCTCCCGACGACACGACCAGCCGGGTCAAGGTGCCGGCCTGGTGGCCGGCGACGAAGATTTGACAGGCGCCACCCCGGGCGCCGGTTCTCCAGGCAATGCTGCAGATTGTGTGCCAGTCGACGGATTTTGCAAGGTGCTCTGTGGCCGGAACAGGTCGAGATTGCGCGAGATCAGCAGGACCACGCGCCGATTGCGGGCGCGGTTGACGTCGCTGGTGTTGTCGACCACCGGTTGATAGGCGCCATAGCCCACCACGGCCAGGCGCTGCGGCGCGATGCCGTTGCCGATCAGCAGCCGCACGATACTGGCCGCCCGCGCCGCGGACAGTTCCCAGTTGGTGGGATACAGCGCCGTGCTGATGGGGCGGTCGTCCGTATAGCCCTGTACCTGGATCGGATTCTTGAACGGCGCCAGGATCTTGGCCACCTTCTCCATCAGGCCGAAGGCGGGATTGCTCGGCAGGGAGTCGCCGCTGGCGAACAGCAGATTGGAGCTGAGTTCGATCTCCAGCCACATCTCACTGGCCTTAATGTTCAACTGGTCGCCGGCGATGAGATCGCCGAAGGTGGCGCGCACACTGTCGGCAATCTGCTGCAGCGGGTCGCTGGGAGCGCCCTTGGCCGGCTGAGCGGCGCTGGCGTCCATCACCGTCGGTGTCACGCCCGCGGGACGCTGATCGCCGAGGGGAATGGGTTTGAGCGAGCGCTCCGGCTGACTGAAGATGCCCGACAGGCTGTCCGAAAGCACCTTGTACTTGCTTTCGTTCAAGGAAGAGATGGAATACATCACCACGAAGAAGGCGAACAGCAGGGTGATGAAGTCCGCGTAGGAGACCAGCCAGCGTTCGTGGTTCTCGTATTCTTCGGGACGGCGGCGGCGACGAGGCATGCGGCGTCCTCTAGTGTGGTGTATCAGGCGTTCGCACAAGAATTGGCGAGTGATTTTTTGGCGGTTCGGCGTTCCGACTGGGCCAGGCGCCGCGACGAGTCATAGCAGAGCTATGGCGAGGAGTGGCAACGCCGCCCAGGCCAAAAAAGCGCCGCCAAAATTGTGTAGATAACTTCTGATACACCACACTAGTCCAGAAAACCTTGCAGCTTCATTTCGATGGAGCGCGGATTTTCACCCTCGCCGATGGACATCAGCCCTTCCAGCAGCATTTCCCGGTAGCGGGACTGTTGCTGGGCCAGCGCCTTGAGCTTGTTGCCGACCGGCAGCAGCAGCAGGTTGGCGAAGCCGACACCATAGATGGTGGCGACGAAGGCCACGGCGATGCCGCTGCCCAGCTGGGACGGATCGGCGAGATTCTGCATGACATGGATCAGGCCCATCACCGCGCCGATGATCCCGACGGTGGGTGCATAGCCACCCATGGCTTCATAGACCTTGGCGGCGGCGATGTCGCGATCTTCCTGGCCGTAGAGATCCACCTCGAGAATGCTGCGCAGGGCCTCGGGCTCGGTGCCGTCCACCAGCAGCTGCAGGCCCTTGGCGGCATAGGGATCGGCTTCGCGGGCGACCAGGGGTTCGAGACCCAGCAAGCCTTCCTTGCGCGCAACGTTGCTCCAGTTGACCACCTTGCGGATGCCGCCGACGAGGTCCAGCCGTGGCGGTACGAACACCCAGGCCAGCATGGTGAGGGCCCGGCGCAGTACCGGCAGGCGGGTCTGCAACAGGACGGCACCGAGAGTGCCGCCGACCACGATCAGCGCCGCCGGAGCGTTGGCCAGGGCGGTAAAGGAACCGCCCTCCAGCAGGTTGCCACCCATGATGGCGGTAAAGGCCAGCAGGATGCCGATGAGACTGAGAACGTCCACGCTCAATGCCCTTCTGGCCAGCGAACGCCTGCCGTCACGAACAGGCCTCGGTCAGGTGTCTGCCGATGTCGTCCAGGCCATAGATGGCGTCGGCCAGATTGGCCTTGGCGATGGCCATGGGCATGCCATAGATGACGCAGCTGGCTTCGTCCTGGGCCCACACCTGGCTGCCGACCTGCTTGAGCATCCGCGCGCCTTCGCGGCCGTCGGCACCCATGCCGGTCAGGACCACCGCCAGTACGTTGTCGGCATAGGCCTTGGCCGCGGAGCCAAAGGTCACGTCGACGCAGGGTTTGTAGTTGAGGCGCTCGTCGCCGGGCAGGATCTTCACCGTGCCGCGGCCGTCCACCATCATCTGCTTGCCACCGGGTGCCAGCAGAGCCAGCCCCGGACGCAACTGGTCGCCGTCCTCCGCTTCCTTGACGCTGATGCGGCAGAGCTTGTCCAGGCGCTCGGCGAAGGCCTTGGTGAAGGCCGCCGGCATGTGCTGGATCAGCACCAGCGGTGCCGGGAAATTGGCTGGCAGCTGGGTAAGCACCCGCTGCAGAGCCACCGGGCCGCCGGTGGAGGTGCCGATGGCCACCAGGCGATAGTGCTTGCGCTTGGGCGGCGGCGAAGCCGGAGCCGTGGCTGCATGACTGGCAGGAGCGCTGCTGGACGCCACCGGACGCGCCGCCGGGCGAGCGCTGGCCGGCGCGGTCGCGGCACTCGCGGGCGCAGCCGGCGCGACGCTGGGAGCCACGGCGAAGCGCCGGTTGGAACGGGCGATATGGTGGATCTTCTCGCACAGCAGCTTTTGCACACTGGCGGGATTGCGTGAGATGTCCTCGAAATTCTTCGGCAGGAAGTCGACCGCGCCAGCATCCAGGGCATCCAGGGTGACCCGGGCGCCTTCATGGGTGAGCGAGGAGAACATCAGCACCGGGGTCGGGCACTTCTGCATGATGTGGCGGACCGCGGTGATGCCGTCCATCATCGGCATCTCGTAGTCCATGGTGATGACATCGGGTCGCAGCGCCAGGGCCTGGTCGACCCCTTCGCGCCCGTTGCTGGCCGTGCCCACCACCGAGATGTTGGGATCGGCCGCCAGGATTTCCTTGAGCCGACGCCGGAAGAAGCCGGAATCGTCCACCACCAGTACTTTTACCGGCATACGTTGAAACTCCTAACTGGGGCGGCGCAGGCCACCCGATGGCGCCGGACCCAGGGCCCGACGCCGCTCGTACCTGGCCGACTCAGAGCCCGCGACGGGCGTAGCGCTTGAGCATGCTGGGCACATCGAGGATGAGCGCGATGCGCCCGTCGCCGGTGATGGTCGCACCGGACATGCCGGGCGTTCCCTGCAGCATCTTGCCGAGTGGCTTGATGACCACCTCTTCCTGGCCCACCAGCTGATCGACCACGAAGCCGATGCGCTGGGTGCCCACCGAGAGGATCACCACATGCCCTTCCCCCTGCTCCACATGGGCCGCATTGGGCACCAGCCAGCGCTTGAGGTAGAACAGCGGCAGCGCCTTGTCGCGCACCACCACCACTTCCTGGCCGTCCACCACGTTGGTGCGGGACAGGTCGAGGTGGAAGATCTCGTTGACGTTGACCAGCGGGAAGGCGAAGGCCTGGTTGCCCAGCATCACCATCAGCGTCGGCATGATCGCCAGGGTCAGGGGCACCTTGATGACGATCTTGGAGCCCTGGCCCTTGGTCGAGTAGACGTTCAGGGTGCCGTTGAGCTGGCTGATCTTGGTCTTGACCACGTCCATGCCCACGCCACGACCGGAGATGTCGGAGATCTCGGCCTTGGTGGAGAAACCCGGGGCGAAGATCAGATTGAAGCACTCGGTCTCGGTCAGGCGATCGGCCGCGTCGCGGTCGAGCAGGCCTTTTTCCACGGCCTTGTTGCGCAGCAGATCCGCGTCCATGCCCTTGCCGTCATCGGAGATCGACAAGAGGATGTGGTCGCCTTCCTGCTCGGCGGACAGCACCACCCGCCCCGCGCGGGACTTGCCGTTCTCTTCACGTACGGCTGGCCCCTCGATACCGTGGTCGACCGCGTTGCGCACCAGGTGCACCAGCGGATCGGCCAGGGCCTCGACGAGGTTCTTGTCCAGGTCGGTTTCTTCGCCGACCAGCTCCAGATTGATCTCTTTCTTCAGGCTGCGCGCCAGATCGCGGACCAGGCGCGGGAAGCGGCCGAAGACCTTCTTGATCGGCTGCATCCGCGTCTTCATGACCGAGGTCTGCAGATCGGCGGTGACCACGTCGAGATTGGACACGGCCTTGGCCATGGCCTCGTCGCCGCTGTTCAGGCCCAGACGCACCAGGCGGTTACGCACCAGTACCAGCTCGCCGACCATGTTCATGATCTCGTCCAGCCGTGCGGTATCGACCCGCACGGTGGTCTCCGCCTCGCTGGTAGGACGTTCGGCGGGCGCTGCCGCTGCCGGCTTGGGCACGGCGGCCTCGGCAACCGGAGCCGGTTTCGGCGTGGGTGCGGGTGCAGGCTGAGGCGCAGCGACCGGTGCCGGTGCAGCAGTAGCAGCAGTAGCAGCAGGAGCGGCTACAGCGTCGGCAGCCGCCGCGGGGCCACTGAATCTGCCCTTGCCGTGCAATTCGTCGAGCAGGGATTCGAATTCGTCGTCAGTGATCTCGTCACCACCCGCCGCCGGAGCCGCTGCAGCCGGAGCTGCCGCGACCGGTGCCGCGGCCTCGTTCGCGACGAACTTGCCCTTGCCGTGCAATTCGTCCAGCAGGGCCTCGAATTCGTCGTCGGTGATGTCATCACCGCTTGCGGCAACGGCAGCAGGCGCTGCGGCAGCAACCGGCGCAGCGGCCGGCGCCTCCTGGAACCTGCCCTTGCCGTGCAACTGATCGAGCAGGGCTTCGAATTCGTCATCGGTGATGTCGTCGCCACCAGCGGCCGCGGGCGCTTGTGCTGCCGCGCTCGGCTCGCTGCCCAGGGCATCGAGCAGACTCTGGAAATCGGCATCGCTCAATTCCGGTTCGGCAGCCGTAGCTGCGGCGACGGGCGCCGGTGCCGCAGCCACTGGAGTGGCAGCCACGGGCGCGGCCGCTACCGGCGTTGGTGCGCTACCGGCCGGGTCGGCCAGGCGGGCCAGCGCCGCCAGCAACTCGGGCGAGGCCGGGGTCGGCTCTTCGCGTTCCCGGACCTGACCAAACATCTCGTTGACCGAATCCAGTGCCTGCAGCACCACATCCATCAGTTCGGCATCCACGCGGCGTTCGCCCTTGCGCAGGATGTCGAAAACGTTTTCCGCGATATGACAGCACTCGACCAGGGTATGGAGCTGCAGGAAACCGGCACCGCCCTTTACGGTATGGAAGCCACGAAAGATGGCGTTCAGCAGATCCATGTCATCCGGACGGCTTTCCAGCTCGACCAATTGTTCCGACAACTGTTCGAGAATCTCGCCGGCCTCTACCAGGAAATCCTGGAGGATCTCTTCATCGGCGTCGAAGCTCATTCCTGCACTCCCCAAGAGGGTCTGGGTCAGAAGCCCAGACTGGATAGAAGATCGTCGACGTCGACCTGAGCGGCCACGACGTCTTCACGCTTATCGGCATGAATCTGCGGACCTTCACCCTTCATCGTCTTTTCTTTTCGATTCTGCTCGATCAGCGCGCTGTGATCGTGACTGAAGCCGGTATAGCGATCGACCTGGCTGGCCATCATCACCAGCTTGACGAGGTCTTTCTCGATCTGCCCGACGAGATTGACCACGCGCTTGATCACCTGACCGGTCAGGTCCTGGTAGTCCTGCGCCAGGAGGATGTCGTTGAGCTTGGACGACAGTTGTTCGGCGCTGCTCTCGCTGTGGCTGAGGAAGGCATCGACGCGCTTGGCCAGTTCGCGGAATTCGTCCGCGCCCATTTCCCGGCGCATGAATTTCTTCCAGTCGGCATGCACGGCGCGGGCTTCGTCGCCAAAGTTGCCTACCAGGGGCGCGCTCTCCTCCACCAGATCCATGGTCCGGTTGGCGGCGTTCTCGGTCATCTTCACCACATAGGAAAGACGATCGGTGGCATCGCTGATCTGGGAGACCTCTTCGCCGGCCATGCCGCGCGGATCGATCTCGAAGTTGACGATGGCGTTGTGCAACTCGCGGGTCAGCTTGCCGACTTCCTGGTAGAGACCCCGGTCACGCAACTGGTTGAGTTCATTGATGACATGCACCGCCTGGGTGAAGTCGCCACTTTCCAGGCATTTCACCAGCTCCTGGGCGTGCTGTTTTAGATTCGACTCGAAGTCGCTGAAGCTGTTGGTGCCAAGCTGATCCATAACGTCCCCGCGGCTTTCTTCAGCCGTTCACCCGCTCGAAGATCTTGTCGATCTTTTCTTTCAGCACCTGGGCGGTGAAAGGCTTGACCACATAGCCGTTCACGCCGGCCTGAGCGGCTTCGATGATCTGCTCACGCTTGGCCTCGGCGGTCACCATCAGCACCGGCAGGGTCTTCAGGCGCGCGTCGGCGCGTACCTGGCGCAGCAGGTCGATGCCGGTCATGCCGGGCATGTTCCAGTCGGTGACGAGAAAATCGAAGTTGCCGCTCTGCAACATCGGCAGGGCGGTATTGCCATCGTCTGCTTCGGCGGTATTGGTGAATCCCAGATCGCGCAGCAAATTCTTGATGATGCGTCTCATCGTGGAAAAATCGTCCACGATGAGGATTTTCATGTTCTTGTCCAAGTCGACCTCCGTCCTAATCCGCACACACGCCGCAAGGCGCGCCTAAGCAATCGTAGTAGCCTGAGTACCAGCCGGTTAACGCGAACGCCATTCCGCCAGCCGAGCCCGCAGGCGTGCCGCACATTGACTGTGAAGTTGGCAGACGCGTGACTCGCTCACGCCCAGCACCTCGCCGATTTCCTTGAGGTTGAGTTCCTCGTCGTAATACAGCGAGAGCACCAGACGTTCACGCTCCGGAAGATTGGCGATGGCGTCGGCCAGGGCCTTGCGGAAGCGCTCGTCCTCCAGACCGCGACCGGGTTCGAGTTCATGCGAACCGCTCTCCTCGAGCCCATGCTCACCACCCTCCATGAGGTCGTCGAAACTGAACAGGCGACTCCCCATGGTGTCGCCAAGGATGCCGTAGTACTCATCCAGACTCAATTTAAGTTCGGCCGCGACTTCGGAATCTTTAGCGTCGCGACCCGTACGCGCTTCCACGGCGCGAATGGCGTCGGTGACCATGCGCGTGTTGCGGTGCACCGAGCGCGGCGCCCAGTCGCCCTTGCGGACCTCGTCGAGCATGGCACCGCGGATGCGGATGCCGGCATAGGTCTCGAAGCTGGCGCCCTTGCCGGCGTCATATTTGCGCGAGGCCTCCAGCAGACCGATCATGCCGGCCTGCATCAGGTCCTCGACCTGCACGCTGGCCGGCAGACGCGCCAGGAGGTGGTAGGCGATGCGTTTCACCAACGGCGCGTAGCGGTTGATGAGTTGTTCCTGCTGGGTACGTTCCGAGGTTTTGCTGTACATGCGAAGCCCGCTGGATGCTGTCATGCGTGGGTACCGATGGCTGGTTGCACAAGGCGCTCGACAAAGAACTCGAGATGGCCGCGCGGATTGGCGGGCAGCGGCCAGCCATCGACTTTCTGAGCTACCGCACGGAAGGCCAGCGAGGCCTTGGCACGCGGAAAGGCTTCGAACACGGGGCGCTGTTTCTGCACGGCTTTGCGCACCGCCTCGTCGAACGGAATGGCGCCCACATACTGCAGGGCGACATCCAGGAATCTGTCGGTCACCTTGGTCAGCTTAGCAAAGAGATTGCGACCTTCCTGGGGCGTCAGCGCCATGTTCGCCAGAACCCGGAAACGGGTGACGCCATGGTCGCGATTGAGCAGCTTGATCAGGGCGTAGGCATCGGTGATGGAGGTAGGCTCGTCGCACACCACCACCAGGACTTCCTGGGCGGCGCGAACGAAGCTGACCACCTGGTCGCCGATGCCGGCAGCGGTATCGACGATGAGCACATCGAGGTTCTCGCTGATGTCGCTGAAGGCCTGGATCAGACCGGCGTGCTGGGCCGGCGTCAGATTGACCATCGCCTGGGTGCCCGAGGCCGCCGGGACGATGCGGATGCCGCCCGGGCCGTGCAGCAGCACGTCGCGCAGCTCGCACTCGCCGGAGATGACGTCGGCCAGGGTGCGCTTGGGCGACAGGCCGAGCAGAACGTCGATGTTGGCGAGGCCCAGGTCGGCGTCGAGCAGCATGACGCGCCGCCCGATATCGGCCAGGGCCAAGGCCAGGTTGACCGACACGTTGGTCTTGCCGACACCGCCTTTACCGCCCGTGACCGCTATGACTTGGACGGGATGCATGCTACCCATTGCCTGATACCTTTGATTGAAATCCGTCACACTTTAGACCAAGTGCATTTGGCGTGCCCAGGCATGCAATGCACCACTACCGTTCGTCTGCGCTAACCGGCGCGGCGGGCATTGCTCTGATACAGGCCGGCCAGCATGCCGGCCATGGTTTCTTCGCTCGGCTCCTCGGGAGCCTGCAGGCTCACCGCACGGCTCACCAGCTGGTGGCTGCGGGCCGGGTGCAGGTCGTCCGGGATGCGCGGGCCGTCGGCGATGTAGGCCACCGGCAGGCGCTGGCTGATGGCCAGGCCCAGGGCTTCGCCGAGACTGGCGGCTTCGTCCAGCTTGGTCAGCACGCAGCCGCTCAGGCCGCAGCGCCGGTAGCTGTGGTAGGCCGCCTTGAGCACCTGGCTCTGGCTGGTGACACCCAGTACCAGATAATTACGAATCTTCAACTGGCGGTTGGCCAGGGCTTCGAGCTGCACCTTGAGCGCCGGATCATTGGCGGGCATGCCCGCGGTGTCGATCAGTACCAGGCGCTTGCGCGCCAGGGGTGCCAGCGCCTGGGCCAGGGACTGGCCCGGATCGACCAGGGTGACCGGCACGTCGAGGATGCGGCCGAGGGTCTTGATCTGCTCCTGGGCACCGATGCGGAAGCTGTCCATGCTGACCAGCGCCAGACTCTGGGGGCCGTACTTGAGCACGTAGTTGGCGGCGAGCTTGGCCAGGGTGGTGGTCTTGCCCATGCCGGCCGGACCGACAAAGGCGACGACACCGCCCTCCTCCAGGATCTTGGCATCGGTGGTCTTGGCCAGCTGGGCGAAATTGGCCAGCAGCATGCGCCAGGCGTGGCGCGGATCCTGGATCTTGGCGACGCTGTCGAGCAGGTGGCGGGCCAGATCGGCGGGCAGGCCCATGCGCTGCAGACGGCGCCAGAGGCCGGCCTGTTGCGGACGGGTGGACTGCACCTGGGTCCAGGCCATGGAGCCGAGCTGGACTTCCAGCAGTTCACGCAGGCCGCTGAGTTCGCTGCGCATGGCTTCCAGGGCGCGGCGGTCTTCCGGCGCGGCACCGGCGGCAGGGGCGGCGGCGGGCTGAGGGGCACGCGGCGGGGCGATCACCGGCTCGCGGC
>NZ_WHOV01000159.1:0-8470 GCF_009765395.1 Pseudomonas sp. BAV 4579
GCTTGAGCAGCACCTGGCAGCCCAGCCGCTCGGACAGCGCCCGCGCCGGTTGCAGGGGCGTTTCGATCGCCACGTCGTAGACGGGGGCGAGCAGGGTCTTCTTCACGTACTGTTCGAGCATCGGCGGGGCGATCCGGTGGGTGCGGCGGGGGCGAAAAGTCTACTACGGGCACTCCCGGGTGGGTTAGCCAGGCCGTCCGAGCGGCTATAATCGGCGACCCTCCACCCGTTTCGCGGATACCCCCATGAATCAGGACCAGCTCAAGCAGGCCGTCGCCCAGGCCGCGGTCGACCTCATCCTTCCCCAGCTCTCCCGCGACAGCGTGATCGGCGTGGGCACCGGCTCGACCGCCAACTTCTTCATCGACCTGCTGGCCAAGCACAAGCTGGAATTCGACGGCGCCGTGGCCAGCTCCCAGGCCACCGCCGACCGGCTGAAGAGCCATGGCATCACCGTCTATGACCTCAACGGTGTCAACAACCTGGAATTCTACGTGGACGGCGCCGACGAAGCCGACGGCCACCTCAATCTGATCAAGGGCGGCGGCGCGGCCCTGACCCGCGAGAAGATCGTCGCCGCCGTGGCGCGCACCTTCATCTGCATCGCCGACGCCAGCAAGCGCGTCG
The DNA here is from genome assembly GCF_009765395.1 of Pseudomonas sp. BAV 4579. Classification (NCBI taxonomy): domain Bacteria; kingdom Pseudomonadati; phylum Pseudomonadota; class Gammaproteobacteria; order Pseudomonadales; family Pseudomonadaceae; genus Pseudomonas; species Pseudomonas sp. BAV 4579. The sequence goes on from NZ_WHOV01000159.1 coordinate 628, forward strand.
AGGTGCTCGGCGAATTCCCGCTGCCGGTGGAAGTCATCCCCATGGCCCGCAGCTATGTGGCCCGCGAACTGGTCAAGCTGGGCGGCGACCCGGAATACCGCGACGGCGTGGTGACCGACAACGGCAACGTCATCCTCGACGTGCACAATATGCACATCGTCGATCCGCTGGGTCTGGAAGCCAGGATCAACAACATCGTCGGCGTGGTCGCCAACGGCCTCTTCGCCGCCCGCCCGGCGGACGTGCTGCTACTGGGCACCGCCCAGGGCGTGGAGCGCCTGGAGCGCAGCTGAGCCACCCGTAGCGTGGAAAACCGCGCCAGCGTTTTCCACAGGTGAGCTCAAGCACGGCCAGTGGATAAGGCTGCGCCGTTATCCACGCTACATAATCTGATCGCGGCCGTGGGCCGCTCCTACAGGATGCTCGATATACCTGTAGGAGCGGTCGCTACGGCGCACCGGCATGGCCGCGATGAAACCTCCGCCAGCATGAAAGCAAAAAAGCCCCGGTCAGGCGAACCCGACCGGGGCTTTTTCATGCCGCCTGGCGGCTTAGAACAGCACGCGGCAACGGATGGTGCCCTTGATGTTCTGCAGCTTTTCCTGGGCCAGGTCGGAGTAGTCGGCGTCGACGTCGATCACCACGTAGCCGACCTTCTCGTCGGTCTGCAGGTACTGACCGGAGATGTTGATGCCGCTCTCGGAGAAGACACGGTTGATCTCCGACAGCACGCCCGGCACGTTCTGGTGGATGTGCAGCAGGCGGTGCTTGCCCGGATGCGACGGCAAGGCCACTTCGGGGAAGTTGACCGAAGACACCGAGGTGCCGTTGTCGCTGTACTTGACCAGCTTCTCGGCCACTTCCAGGCCGATGTTGGCCTGGGCCTCGGCGGTGGAGCCACCGATGTGCGGGGTCAGGATAACGTTGTCCAGGCAGCGCAGCGGCGAGACGAATTCGTCGTTGTTGGAGCGCGGCTCCACCGGGAAGACGTCGATGGCGGCGCCGATCAGGTGCTCGTCCTTGATGGCGGCGGCCAGGGCGTCGAGATCGACCACGGTGCCGCGGGCGGCGTTGATCAGGATGCCGCCTTTCTTGATGGCGCGGATCTCGCGCTCACCCATCATCAGCTGGGTGGCGGGGGTTTCCGGCACGTGCAGGGTGACGATGTCGCTCATGCCGAGCAATTCGGTCAGGGAGCCGACCTGCTGGGCGTTGCCCAGGGGCAGCTTGGTGATGACGTCATAGAAGAACACCTGCATGCCCAGGCCCTCGGCCAGCACCGACAGCTGGGTGCCGATGGAGCCGTAGCCGATGATGCCCAGCTTCTTGCCCCGGATCTCGAAGGAATTGGCCGCGCTCTTGATCCAGCCGCCACGGTGGCAGGAGGCGTTCTTGGCCGGGATGCCGCGCAGCAGCAGGATGGCCTCGGCCAGCACCAGCTCGGCGACCGAACGGGTGTTGGAATAGGGCGCGTTGAACACGGCGATGCCACGCTCGCGGGCGGCCTGCAGGTCGACCTGGTTGGTGCCGATGCAGAAGCAGCCGACGGCGACCAGCTTCTTGGCGCAGTCGAACACCTCTTCGGTGAGCTGGGTGCGCGAGCGGATGCCGATGAAGTGGGCGTCGGCGATCTTTTCCTTGAGCTGGGCATCCGGCAGGGAGCTGGTGACGTACTCGATGTTGCTGTAACCCGCGGACTTCAGGATATCCACGGCGGACTGGTGGACGCCTTCCAGGAGAAGGAAGCGGATCTTGCTCTTGTCGAGGGAAGTCTTGCTCATCTGCGTTGAATCCAGAGTGTCCAGGGGGAAGGATGCCGGCGCGGCGCAGGCCAGTTCAGCCAGCGGCAAAGGGGGCGCTATCTTAGCATGAGCCGCCGCATGCAGGTCCGGTTGCGACCTGAAGCTTTCTCAGGGCGACCATGAGCGCCTTGCGACCAGGACCGCGCCGCGGCCCGCGCTTTTGGTTAAGATCGTGGGGTCAAGATCGCCCGCAGACGCCACTCACCAGGAGCACCAGATGGCCTACCAGCACCAGTACCTCGATGGCACCAAGATCCACTTCCCCCTGGGCAAGGTCGTCTGCATCGGCCGCAACTACGCCGAGCACGCCAAGGAGCTGAACAACCCGGTTCCCACCGAGCCCCTGCTGTTCATCAAGCCGGCCAGTTGCGTGGTCCCGGTGGCCGAGGGGTTCGCCATCCCCACCGATCAGGGTTCGGTGCACTACGAGGCCGAGATCGCCGTACTGATCGGCAAGCCGCTGTCGAAGAAGCCGTCGGCCGAAGAGGTGCGCGACGCCATCTCCGGCTTCGCCCCTTCCCTGGACCTGACCCTCAGAGAGGTGCAGAGCCGGCTCAAGGAAAAGGGCTATCCCTGGGAGATCGCCAAGAGTTTCGACGGCGCCTGCGTGCTCGCGCCCTTCGTGCCGGGCGATGCCTTCGAGGACCTGGCCGACATCCCGGTGCGCCTGACCATCAATGGCGAAGTGCGCCAGGACGGCAACAGCCGCGACATGCTCAATCCCATCCTCCCGCTGATCCAGGCCATCGCCAGGCATTTCTCCCTGCAACCGGGCGACGTCATCCTCACCGGCACGCCGGTGGGTGTCGGACCTCTCAACGTGGGCGATGACCTGGTGCTGGAGCTGCCGGACGTTAGCCGCTTCGAAACGCGCGTGCTATAACCCCGCCACCCACCGTCGCCCGGCCGGTGCCTGGCGACGGTGTGCCAGTCTGGCCGCGACGCTCTAACAAGAAGCCGTACGAGCCCGCATGTCCAGACTCCCCCGCCTCATCCTGTTGCGCCTCCTTCCCGCCTTCGTCCTGCTGGTGCTGGTCGTCCTCACCTTCGTCTGGCACTGGAACGACCGGGCGCTGCTCTGGTGGCAGGAATACCGCACGCCGCCGGAAGTCCGCGCCCAGGCGGTCTGGCTGCCGGACTACCAGGCGGTGATCCAGGGCAAGCAGCTGCCGGGCCTGGCCGAGGCCGAGACCTCCGACCTCACCTACGATCCCCGTACCCGCACCCTCTTCGCCGTTACCGGCAGCACCCCCTACCTGGTGCAGCTGAGCCTGACCGGCGACATCCTCAGACGCATCCCGATCCGCAACGTCTCCAACCTGGAAGGCGTGACCGCCCTGGAAGACGGGCGCCTGGCCATCGTCGACGAGCGCCAGCGGCGGCTATCGCTGTTCCAGCTGGCCGACGACACCCGCGAACTGGACGCCAACACCTTCGAACACCACGACCTGGGCTTTCCCGACGCCGGCAACAAGGGCTTCGAAGGCATCGCCTGGGATCCGCGGCACCAGCGCCTGATCCTCAGCAAGGAGCGCGACCCGGCCGCGCTCTTCACCCTGGCCAGCGACGGCCGCGGCGTTACCGGCACCCTCCAGCCCTTTGCGCTCAAGCAGCTGGTGATCGACTATTCCGCGGTGGCGGTCGATCCGCGCACCGGGCACCTGCTGGCGCTGTCCGACCAGTCCCACACCCTGGTGGAGCTGACCGCCGAGGGACAACCGGTCAGCTTCATCAGCCTGAGACGCGGCCTGCACGGCCTGGACGCGACCATGGAGCAACCGGAAGGCGTGGCCCTCGACGAAGCCGGCAATCTCTACCTGATTGGTGAACCCAATCTCTTCCACGTGTTTCACAAGGTGTCCGGCGCGGCGCAATGAGCGCCTATTCAGCTTGAATTCAGGGTCGCGCCCTTAGGCTGCGCGGCATTACCGCCTCAGGACCCTGTCGATGTTTCCGCTGTTTTCCCCTCGCACCCTGGGCGCCTTGCTGGGCGGCGCCCTGCTGCTGGCCCTGACCCTGGTGGCCCAGCAGCACCGGCTGTTCGAGCGGCTCCTGTTCAAACTCCAGAGCCAGGCCGAGAGTCGCCAGGCCCGTTCGCTGTGGCTGCCGAGCTACCGGGTCACCGTCGAGGCCAGGCCCATCGGCGAGGGCATAACCGATGTCTCGGCGCTGAGCTTCGATCCGGATCGCCGCACCCTGGTCAGCGTCACCAACAAGCCGGCGCGCTTTCTCGAACTGGACCTGGACGGCCGGCTGCTGCGCCAGGTGGAGCTCAGGGGCTTCAGCGATCCGGAAGCCATCGAGTACATCAAGCCGGGTGTGTACATGATCAGCGAAGAGCGCCGCCAGCGCCTGGTACGGGTACGGATCGGCGCCGACACCCGGGTGGTGGACGTCGACGACCGCCAGGTCAGTCACCCCTTCAGCCTCAGCGACGTGCAAAGCGACAACCGCGGCAACGAAGGCCTAGCCTATGACGCGGCCCGCGAGCGCTTCTTCGTCGCCAAGGAAAGCGATCCGGTACGCATCTACGAGATCGACGGCCTGGGCAGCGAAGCCTTCGAAGGCCTGCAGGCGCTGTCGCTGCGCACGGATCCACAACGCGATCGCCGCCTGTTCGTGCGCGATCTCTCCAGCCTGCAATTCGACCCCGGCACTGGCCACCTGCTGGCGCTCTCGGATCAGTCGCGCCTGGTGCTGGAGCTGGACGACGACGGCAAGCCGATCAGTTCGCTGTCGCTGCTGCGCGGCCAGCACGGCCTGAGCCGCAGCGTGCCCCAGGCGGAAGGCGTGGCCATGGACGACCAGGGCCGGCTGTACGTGGTCAGCGAGCCGAATCTGTTCTATCGGTTCGAGAAGCCGTGAGGTAGAGGCTCATCGCGGCCATGCCGGTGCGCCGTAGCGACCGCTCCTACAGACCGGGAAACACCTGTAGGAGCGGCCCATGGCCGCGATCAGTTCCTAGCCTTCCCTCACCCACAGGAAGAGGGAGTGGTTCCGCGCTAGCGGATAGCCTGGCGACAATGAATCGCGAATCAACCTTTGGCACTGCAAACGAACGCCTGCTCGGACAGCCCCCTCTCCCTCCGGGAGAGGGTTGGGGTGAGGGCACGCCTGGCAACGAATTTTCAGGTGGAAAAGGCTGCGCCGTTTTCCACGCTACGCAGCCGGTATTGGGTTGAGCGCAGCGAAGGCCAATAGACCGGCGCGGCTTTTCCCTCATCCCAGCCCTTGCTCGGAGGCAGAACGTCATCCAGCGCGGGGCGCGGCTCCCGGTCGCCCTACTCCCCCTGTTCGAACAACTCTTCCAGATAGCGCCGCGCATTGGCCACATAGACCTGGGCGTTGGCCGCCAGCTGCGCCTGCTGGGCCTCGCTCAGGGTGCGCACCACCTTGGCCGGCGAACCGAGCACCAGGGAGCCGTCGGGAATCACCGCGTTCTCGGTGACCAGAGCGTTGGCGCCCACCAGGCAGTTGCGCCCGATGCGCGCGCCGTTGAGCACCACGGCGTGGATGCCGATCAGGCTGCCGTCGCCGATTTCGCAGCCATGCAGCATGGCCTGGTGGCCGACGGTGACACCACGCCCCAGGATCAGCGGCGAGCCGGGATCGGTGTGCAGCACGGCGCCGTCCTGCACATTGCTGTCCGGGCCGATATGGATCAGTTCGTTGTCGCCGCGCAGCACCGCGCCGAACCAGACGCTGGCGCCTTCATCCAGGCGGACCTTGCCGATCACCGCGGCGGTAGGCGCGACCCAGCTGTGCGGATGGGCGTCGACACGGTGTTCTCCCAGGCGGTACTTCATGGCGGTCATCCTCGTGTTGTTAGGGTTGGCGGAGGGTCCGATTGTTCGCCGAGGTGAGCGACGGGCGCAATCGGCAACGACCGGCGTCTTCGCGTTGTTGCAAGTCATTCTCGATAGCGAAAGAATGCCCTCAGGGAACCTAAGACCGCGGGACTGCGACGAATGACCACGGCCAGCGCGCTGGGAAAGCAGCCCGGCCTTTGCAAAGCTGGCTGCCGCTGACCGCGCAGCCCTCTGGCACAGTACCGTCAGCCATCCCGGCCCAGGCCGGTTTCCCGAGACCACCGGAATCTGCGAGCGCCCGATGCGTACCACCTGGAAATTCCTGTTGCCCCTCGCCGTCACCGGACTGCTGGCGCTGCTGCCGGCACCGGAGGGCCTGCCCGCTCATGCCTGGCTGTACTTCGCCCTCTTCGCCGGCGTGGTGGTGGGACTGATCCTCGAACCCCTGCCCGGCGCGGTGGTCGGCCTGATCGGGGTGGCCGTGGCGGCCCTGCTGGCGCCCTGGGTGCTGTTCAGTCCGGCGCAACTGGCGACACCGGGCTTTCGCGCTCCACAGGAGGCGCTGAAATGGGGCCTGGCGGGCTTTTCCAACAATACCGTCTGGCTGATCTTCAGTGCCTTCATGTTCGCCCTGGGCTACGAAAAGACCGGGCTCGGGCGACGCATCGCCCTGCTGCTGGTCAAGGCCATGGGCCGCCGGACCCTGACCCTGGGCTATGCGGTGATGCTGGCCGATCTGGCCCTCGCACCCTTCACCCCGTCCAACACCGCGCGCAGCGGCGGCACCGTCTACCCGGTGATCCGCAACCTGCCGCTGCTCTACGATTCCAAGCCCAACGACCCCAGCGCCCGGCGCATCGGTTCCTACCTGATGTGGGTGGCGATCTCCTCCACCTGCGTCACCAGCACCCTGTTCCTCACTGCCCTCGCCCCCAATCTGCTGGCCGCCGCCCTGATCGAGAAGACCGCCCAGGTGCACATCAGCTGGGGCCAGTGGTTCATCGCCGCCGCGCCCATGGGCATCCTGCTGCTGGCCCTGCTGCCGCTGCTGGCCTACTGGCTGTATCCGCCGGAGATCAAGCGCAACGATCAGGTGCCGCTGTGGGCGGCCAAGGAACTGGCCGCACTCGGCCCGCTGACCCGCGATGAAAAGCTGCTGCTGGCCCTGGTCATCGGTGCCCTGGCGCTGTGGATCTTTGGTGCCGCCTGGGCCGATCCGGCGCTGGTGGGCATCCTGGTGATCGTGCTGATGCTGCTGCTGAAGGTCATCACCTGGAACGACGCCCTGGGCAACAAGGCCGCCTGGAACACCTTCGCCTGGTTCGCCACCCTGGTGGCCCTGGCCGACGGCCTGACCCGGGTCGGCTTCGTCGCCTGGTTCGGCCAGTGGGTCGCCGGCCACCTGGGCGGCTTCCACGCCGGCACCGCCATGGTGGTCCTGGTGGCGGTCTTCTATCTCGCCCACTACCTGTTCGCCAGCTCCACCGCCCACACCACGGCGCTGCTGCCGGTGATGCTGGCCGCCGGCATGGGTATCCCCGGCATCGACCTGCCGGTGTTCGCCCTGCTGCTGGGCACCTCGCTGGGGCTGATGGGCATCATCACGCCCTACGGCACCGGGCCGAGCCCGGTGTACTACGGCAGCGGCTACCTGCCCAGCGCCGACTACTGGCGACTGGGGACCCTTTTCGGCGCGCTGTTCCTGCTGGTGCTGCTGGGGATCGGGGTGCCGTGGATCACGATGGTGGCGTGAGGCCGAAGTCTGGGGCCTGGTGGCCCGGACGGAGCACCGTAGGTTGGGTTGAGCGATAGCGAAGCCCAACGGATTAGGGGTATGGGTGCCTTAGCTGTTTATCGAGTGCTCTGAGGGCTTTGTTTCGCCCACCCGGGCGAGTTACTTTTTGCATTCGCCAAAAAAGTAACCAAAAACGCTTGTCCCCACGTTTCGGCCCTCCGCTGCGCTCCGGGTTCCCTCGCTCCGGCGCCGTGGCAGGGGCACGGCACGAAGGGGCTTCCTGCCCCTCGCGCCTCGCTCGGCGTCCTGCCTCGCAACCCCCGCCACGACACCGGAACTCGGCCTCACTGAGGGGACGGAACGCCAGCCTGAGGATTTGGAGTTCAGGGGTCGTAGCGTGGAAACCACGCAGCGTGTTCCACTGGAAGGTACCTACACTAACAGTGGACAAGGCTTCGCCGTTGTCCACGCTACGGACGGTTATGGCTCTTCAACTA
>NZ_WHOV01000160.1:0-8762 GCF_009765395.1 Pseudomonas sp. BAV 4579
ACCTTGCCAAGGTCGGGGTCGCGAGTTCGAGTCTCGTTTCCCGCTCCAAATACACAAAAACACCGCCTCAGGGCGGTGTTTTTGTGTGCGTGTCTTTCCGACCCGCCAGACGCCCGGCACCTGGCCGGGCGCGAGCCGGTCACTGGGGTGTATAGATCTGGTCGAAAACCCCGCCATCGGCGAAGTGGGTCTTCTGGATACCACTCCAGGCACCGAATTCCTTCTGGGCATCGATCAGTTCGAGCTTGGGAAAGCGATCAGCGTACTGCGCCAGGATCTGGGCATTGCGCGGGCGCAGGAAGTTGTCCGCGGCGATCTTCTGGCCTTCGTCGGACCAGAGATACCTGAGGTAGTCCTCGGCCTCGGCGCGGGTGCCCTTCTTGTCGACGACACTGTCGACCACGCTCACCGGCGGCTCGGCCTGCACCGAGATGCTCGGATAGACCACCTCGAAGCCACCGCGACCGAATTCCCGCGCGATCATCTCGGCTTCGTTCTCGAAGGTCACCAGGACATCGCCCTGCTGGTTCTTCATGAAGGTGGTGGTGGCGGCGCGACCGCCGGTGTCCAGGATGGGTACGTGCTTGAACAGCTCGGCGACGAAGCCGCGGGCCTTCTGCTCGTCGCCACCAGGTTGGCGTAGGGCATAGGTCCAGGCGGAAAGATAGGTGTAGCGACCATTCCCGGAGGTCTTGGGATTGGGCACGATCACCTGGACGCCATCCTTGAGCAGATCGGACCAGTCATGGATGCCCTTGGGGTTGCCCTGGCGGACGATGAGTACCGTGGCCGAGGTGAAGGGCGCGCTGCGATCGGGCAGGCGGCTTTCCCAGTCCTTGGGCACCAGGCCGCGATCGGCCAGGGCCTGGATGTCGGTCGCCTGGTTCATGGTGATGACGTCGGCCTGCAGCCCGTCGATGACCGCGCGCGCCTGCTTGCTGGAGCCGCCGTGGGACATCTGGATTACCGGCGTTTCGCCGTGCTCGGCTTTCCAGTGTGCCTGGAAGGCCGGATTGTAGTCCTTGTAGAAGTCACGCATCACGTCGTAGGAGACGTTGAGCAGCGGCGGGGCAGCCAGGATCTGGGTGCTGGCCGCCAGGGCGGCGGCCAGCAGGGTGAGGCGAAGGATCTGCATGGGGGCATCCTGCGAGTGGGGGTGCAGGACTATAGCCTGTCGTCCCGACAGCGTGCAGAACGCCTGGAAATAAGCTCATGCGCGGCGACGGCAGTCGTGGTCGCCGGTGGTAGACTTTCACCCTTTCGCCTGCGGTTGGCACGGCGCGGTGGACAAGGGCTCCTGATATGCGGTTGAGGTCGATCAAGCTGGCGGGATTCAAATCCTTCGTCGATCCGACGACGGTGAATTTCCCGAGCAACATGGCAGCGGTGGTCGGCCCCAACGGTTGCGGCAAGTCGAACATCATCGACGCCGTGCGCTGGGTGATGGGCGAGAGTTCGGCCAAGAATCTGCGCGGCGAGTCGATGACCGACGTCATCTTCAACGGCTCCAACAGCCGCAAGCCGGTGTCCCAGGCCTCCATCGAACTGATCTTCGACAACTCCGACCACACCCTGGTGGGGGAGTACGCGAGCTACGCGGAAATCTCCATTCGCCGGCGGGTGACCCGCGAAGGCCAGAACACCTATTTCCTCAACGGCACCAAGTGCCGTCGGCGCGACATCACCGACATCTTCCTCGGTACCGGCCTCGGCCCGCGCAGCTATTCGATCATTGAGCAGGGAATGATCTCCAAGCTGATCGAGGCGCGTCCGGAGGATCTGCGGCACTACATCGAGGAAGCCGCCGGCATCTCCAAGTACAAGGAGCGGCGGCGCGAGACCGAGAATCGCATCCGCCGCACCCAGGAGAATCTCGCCCGACTGACCGATCTGCGCGAAGAGCTGGAGCGTCAGCTGGAGCGGCTGCACCGTCAGGCACAGTCGGCCGAGCGCTTTCAGGCGTTCAGGCAGGAGGAGCGGCAACTCAAGGCGCAGTTGCAGGCGGTGCGCTGGCGCGAACTGGATGGCCGCGTCGAGCAGCGCGAAAAGGTGATCCGCGACCAGGAGACCGCGCTCGAGGCCCTAACCGCCGAGCAGCGTCAGGCGGACGCCGGCATCGAGCGGCTGCGCGATGGTCATCACGAGCTGAGCGAAGCCTTCAACCTGGTGCAGGGTCGCTTCTACTCCCTGGGCGGTGACATCGCCCGTCTGGAGCAGACCATCCAGCATGGTCAGCAGCGCCAGCGGCAGTTGCAGGACGATCTGCGCGAAGCCGAACAGGCCCGCAGCGAGGCCGAATCCCACCTGGAGCATGACCGGGTGCTGCTCGCCACCTTCGAAGAAGAGCTGGCGATGCTCGAACCCGAGGAAGAGGCGGCCCGTGAGCTGGGCGAGGAGGGCGGTGCCGCGCTGGAAGAGGCGGAGCTGGCGCTGGCGGACTGGCAGCAGCGCTGGGAGGCGCTCAGTGCGGCGAGCGTCGAGCCGCAGCGGGAGGCGGACGTGCAGCAGGCGCGTATCCGCTCGCTGGAGCAGAGTCTGGAGCGCGGCACGGAGCGTCGGCGTCGACTGCGCGACGAGCGCACCCTGCTGGGCGAGGACGGTCCGTCCGAGCGCCTGGTCATGCTGGAAGAGCAGATCGCCGAAGACGAGTTGCTGCTGGAAGGCCTGGCCGAGCAGGAATTGCAGGTTGCCGAGGGCCTGCAGCGGCTGCGGGAAGAATTGCGGGGGCTGGCGGGGGAGCAGAGTCAGCGTCAGGGCGAATTGCAGCGGCTGGAAGGTCGCATCGCCTCGCTGGAGGCCCTGCAGCAGGCGGCCCTCGCTCCCGCAACCGGGGTAGCCCAGTGGCTCGAAGCCGAAGGGCTCGACCAGGCGCCGCAGCTGGCAGACGAGGTGCAGGTCACCCCCGGTTGGGAACTAGCCGTGGAAACCGTGCTGGGTAGCGATCTGCAGGCGGTCTGCCTGGATGATCTGGCGTCCCTGCGGCTCGACACCTTCGCCAGTGGCGCCCTGAACCTGGCGCTGCCCGGTCCGGTAGCGGTGGCGGTGGGCAGCCTGCTGGAGCAGGTGCAGGCACCGCGCGACCTGTCGCCCTGGCTGGGTCAGGTGCTGATCGCGAACAGTTACGACGAGGCGCTGGCGCGGCGGGCGGCCCTGGCCCCGGGGCAGAGTCTGATCACGCCGGAAGGCTACTGGGTCTCCCGGCATTTCCTGCGCGTGCGGCGTGCCCAGGCGGCCGAAGGCAGTGTCCTGGCCCGCGGACGCGAACTGGAGGAACTGCAGGCGCGGCGCCTGGAACTGAGCGCGGCGCTCGCGTTACAGGAAGAGCGGCTGGAGGATCGTCGCGCGGCCCAGCAGCGCCTGGAAGGCGAGCGTGAAGAGGCGCGGCGGCGCCAGCAGCAGGAGCAGCAGCGGCTGGCCGAGTCGCGCGCCCAGCTGTCCGCACAACAGGCAAGGGCCGAACAGTTGAGCATCCGTCGCCGGCAGCTGGAGGCCGAGCTCAGGGATGTCGAGCAGCAACTGGCGCATGAGCAGGAGGAGTTGGGCGAATGCCGGTTGCGCCTGCAGGACGCCCTGGATGCCATGGCCGTGGATACCGAGCAGCGCGCGCTATTGCAGGAACAGCGCGATCGTCATCGGCAGGCGGTGGAAGCGGCGCGCCAGCGCCAGCGCCAGGCCCAGGAACAACTGCATCAGCTGACGGTGCGGCTGACCACCCTGAGAGCCCAGCGTCAGTCGACCCTCCAGGCGCTGGAGCGGCTGGAGTTGCAGACCGCACGCCTCGGCGAGCGCTGCGAGCAGCTCAATCTCAACCTGGAGGAAGGCGGCGAGCCCCTCGACGAATTACGCCTGCGCCTGGAGGAGTTGCTGGAGCGACGTCTGCAGGTGGACGAGGAAATGCGCACGGCGCGGCTGGCGCTGGAGGATGCCGATCGGGAGTTGCGTGATTTCGAGCGGCGGCGGCTGCAGGCGGAACAGCAGGCGACGCTGCTGCGTGGCCAGCTGGAGCAGCATCGCCTGGAGTGGCAGGGCCTGGCGACCCGGCGCAGTGGCTTCGCCGAGCAGCTGGCGGCCGACGGCTACGACCTGCCGACGGTGATCGCGACCCTGCCCGCGGAGGCCAGCGAAGCCGTCTGGAAAGAGCAGCTGGAGGCGGTTGCGGCGCGTATCGCCCGGCTCGGGCCGATCAACCTTGCGGCCATCGACGAATATCAGCAGCAGGCCGAGCGCAAGACCTATCTGGATGCCCAGAACGCCGATCTGGTGGAGGCACTGGAGACCCTGGAAAGCGTCATTCGCAAGATCGATCGGGAAACCCGCAATCGTTTCAAGGACACCTTCGACCAGATCAATCATGGCCTACAGGCCCTGTTCCCAAAAGTTTTCGGGGGTGGCAGTGCCTACCTGGAACTTACTGGGGAAGATTTACTCGATACCGGGGTTGCGATCATGGCGCGGCCGCCGGGCAAGAAGAACAGCACCATTCATTTGTTGTCGGGTGGCGAAAAGGCCCTGACGGCGCTGGCACTGGTCTTTGCCATCTTCCAGTTGAATCCGGCGCCGTTCTGCATGCTCGATGAAGTGGATGCACCCCTAGATGACGCCAACGTCGGCCGTTATGCCCGACTGGTCAAGAGCATGTCGGAGAAGGTGCAGTTCATTTACATCACGCACAACAAGATCGCCATGGAGATGGCCGATCAGTTGTTGGGGGTGACCATGCACGAACCGGGCTGTTCTCGGCTGGTGGCGGTGGATGTGGAAGAGGCGGTGGCCATGGTCGATGCCTAGTACCCCACAGCCTCGCGGCTAGGCGGTGTAAAGTTGGCAACAGTCGTGCTAGCTTATGGCCGCGCTAGCGGTAAGTGGAAAAAGCTAAGAATAACACTGACTTGGCGTAGGTTTCGGAGGTTTTGGAAAGACCTCGCAAGCGTCGACTTTCCAAAGTTTCCCGACGGGTGTCGGTCCATTATTTTCACAGGGGTATGTCTTTTTCATGGATATGGGTCTGCGCGAGTGGCTGATCATCATCGGCGTCATCGTCATCGCCGGTATTCTGTTCGATGGTTGGCGTCGCATGAGCGGCAAGGGCAAGCTCAAGTTCAAACTTGACCAGTCGCTGAACAGCCATCCGGAACACGAGGATGAGGAGCCGGAAATCGTTGGCCCGACACGGGTGATAGAGCCCAGGGAGCCCTCCCTGGATGATCCGGGCGAGCCGACACCACCGCGCTCCACCCAGCGCAAGCGCCGCGATGAACGCCGCGAAGAACCCAGTGCCGACAGCTTCGACCTGTCCGCCAGCGACGAAAGCCTGGCAGGCCTGGCCGTCGATTCCGATGAAGTCGCCACCCGTGGTCGCGACAAGCCGCGCAAGGACAAGCCCCTGAGCAGCAAGGCGCCCGAGCGCGAGCCGGTCAGCGAGCCCGTCGGCACGGGCAACAGCCAGGCGGCCATGGCGCCGGTGGACGAGGTGCTGGTGATCAACGTCATCTCCCGTGACGAGAAGGGTTTTTCCGGTCCGGCGCTGTTGCAGAGCATCCTGGAAAGCGGACTGCGCTTCGGCGACATGGATATCTTCCATCGTCACGAAAGCATGTCGGGCAATGGCGAGGTGCTGTTCTCCATGGCCAATGCCGTGCGTCCGGGCACCTTCGACCTGGATGCCATCGACGACTTCCATACCCCGGCGGTGAGCTTCTTCCTGGGTCTGCCCGGTCCGCGCCATCCCAAGCAGGCCTTCGACCTGATGGTGGCAGCGGCGCGCAAGCTGTCGTCCGAGCTCAATGGCGAGCTGAAGGACGAGCAGCGCAGCGTCATGACCGCCCAGACCATCGAGCACTATCGCCAGCGCATCGTCGATTTCGAACGCAAGAGCCTGATGCTCAAGCGCTGATCGCGCCGGAGCGAACCAAGAGCAGCCTCGGCTGCTCTTTTTGTTCGTAAATTTTGCCGCGGCGCCCCGGGTGCCGCCAGGGCCACCCCTGGGTGGCGACAGTGAGAGACCGCCATGACCGACGCCCAAGATGCCGTCAGCCGGATCGCCGCCCTGCGCAGCGAGATCGACGCCCACAACTACCGCTACTACGTGCTGGACGAGCCGAGCGTGCCCGATGCCGAGTACGACCGGCTGTTCGGCGAACTCAAGGCGCTGGAGGCCGAGCATCCCGAGCTGGTGACACCCGACTCGCCCACCCAGAGGGTGAGCGGCTCGGCCCTGGCCGCCTTTGGCACCATTCGCCATGAAGTACCCATGCTCAGCCTGGGCAATGCCTTCGCCGACGAGAACCTGCAGGATTTTGATCGCAGCGTGGGCAAGCGCCTGCGTGAGGAATTTGGCGAGATCGACTTCGCGGGACCGGATTCCGCTGTCGAGTACACCTGCGAGCCCAAGCTCGATGGGCTGGCGGTCAGTCTGCTGTACGAGAACGGTCTGTTGACCCGCGGCGCCACCCGCGGCGACGGTACCACCGGCGAAGACATCACCAGCAATGTGCGCACCATCCGCAACGTCCCGCTGCGCCTGCAGGGCGAAGGGTGGCCGGCAGTGCTGGAGGTGCGCGGCGAGGTGTTCATGTCCCGCGCCGGTTTCGAGACGCTCAATGCCCGGGCCATGGAGAGCGGCGGCAAGACCTTTGCCAATCCGCGCAATGCCGCGGCCGGCAGTCTGCGCCAGCTGGATTCGCGGATCACCGCCCAGCGGCCGCTGGAGTTCTGCTGCTACGGTTTCGGACGGGTCGAGGGCGGGGCGCTGCCGGACACCCAGTACGACATTCTCCAGCAGCTCCGGGCGTGGGGCATTCCCATCAGCCGCGAACTGCGCAAGGTGCAGGGCGCGGAAGGTTGTCGCGCCTACTACCAGGACATAGGCCAGCGCCGCGATGCCCTGGCCTACGAGATCGATGGCGTGGTCTACAAGGTCAATCGACTCGACTGGCAGGGCGAGCTGGGTTTTCGCGCGCGCGAGCCGCGCTGGGCCCTGGCGCACAAGTTTCCCGCCCGGGAAGAGCTCACCGAATTGCTCAATGTCGAATTCCAGGTGGGGCGTACCGGTGCCATCACCCCCGTGGCCCGACTCAGACCGGTGCAGGTGGCAGGCGTCACCGTGACCAACGCCACCCTGCACAACATGGATGAGATCGCCCGGCTAGGCGTGATGATCGGCGACAGCGTGATCGTGCGCCGCGCCGGCGATGTCATCCCGCAGATCATGCAGGTGGTGCCGGAGCGGCGACCGACGGATGCCCGGCCGGTGGCGATCCCCACCCAGTGCCCGGTGTGCGGTTCGGCGGTGGAGCGCACCCAGCTGATCAAGCGCGGCAAGGGCAGGGAGTCGGTCAGCGAAGGCGTGGTCTATCGCTGTGTCGGCCGCCTGGCCTGCCAGGCGCAACTCAAGCAGGCGATCATTCACTTCGCCTCGCGACGCGCCATGGACATCGACGGCCTCGGCGATCGCATCGTCGAGCAACTGGTGGATCGCGACCTGGTGAAGTCGCCGGCCGATCTGTACACCCTGACCTACGAGCAGGTGGTCGCGCTGGAAGGCTTCGCCGAGGTGTCCAGTCGCAATCTGCTGGCGGCCATCGAAGCCAGCCGCCAGCCGGCGCTGGCCCGCTTCATCTTCGCCCTGGGCATCCCGGAGGTGGGCGAAGAGACCGCCAAGCGCCTGGCACGCGCCCTGGGCAGTCTGCAGCGCATTCGCGAGGCGCTGCCGGAGGTGCTGGCCTATCTGCCGGACATCGGACCGGAGGTGGCCTTCGAGATCCACAACTTCTTCCAGTCCGCGCACAACCGCGAGGTCCTGGAGGCGCTGCTGGCCAACGGCATCGCGCTGGCGGACGAGGGTGAGGTGCACGCCGAATTCTCCGGCTATGCCGCCTTCGCCGACTTCCTCGACCAGTTGCACATTCCCTCTCTGGGCAAGACCGGCGCCAAGACCCTGGCCGCCGCCTTTCCCAGCCTGGCGGCCCTGATCGAGGGCTCGCAGGACTGGCTGACCTTCAAGACCCTCGCCGGTCTCAACGAGCGAGCCAAGCAGGGGCTGCGCGAGTACTTCGCCGAAGCGGACAACGTCGCCCGGGCGCTGGCTATCGAGGCCCAGCTCAAGGCCTTCGGCATGCACTGGGAAAGCACCCGGCAGGCCGTGCAGGGCCTGCCGTTCGCCGGCCAGACCTGGGTGCTCACCGGAACGCTGGAGGCCATGAGCCGCGACGAGGCCAAGGAACGCCTGGAGGGCCTGGGCGCCAAGGTCTCGGGTTCGGTCTCGGCCAAGACCGCCGTGGTGGTCGCCGGTCCGGGGGCGGGGTCCAAGCTGACCAAGGCGAACGAGCTGGGGATCAAGGTGCTGGACGAGGACGCCTTCCTGCAGATCCTCGAAGCCCAGGGCGTTCGCTAGCCAGAGGAGCAGGCTCCGGTCGTGCGGACAATACCTGCGGCCGAGACGGCGGAGGTTCACTGGATCTGCTACGGGCGGTCCGATCCTGGCGCCACCTTGCCGGATACCCTGGCCTGGCTGTCGTGGGTACGAGGTCGTAGGCCTTGGATCTGGAATAGGACAGTGTTGCCGTTCCGGATAGCACCCGTTGCCCCTTGGCGAACCTAAGTCCTTGTATGGCTTGCAACTTCGCCCCAATCGCGTAGAATGACGCACCTCACCTCAGGGTGAGGCGTTATGGTGGCTCTGTCGGTCCCCCCGCAACGATCAACCGTGAACCCGGTCAGGCCCGGAAGGGAGCAGCCGCAGCGGTGATGTCGTGTGCCGGGGT
>NZ_WHOV01000161.1:0-3002 GCF_009765395.1 Pseudomonas sp. BAV 4579
TTGGGCTAGGCGCCGCGACGAGTCATAGCAGGGCTATGGCGAGGAGTGGCAACGACGTCCAGGAGCAAAAAGCGCCGCCAAAATTGTGCAGTCAACTTCTGAAGCACCGCACTAAAGACCGCTACGCACGCCTGGGGGTTGCACGCAGCCGGTCAGTCGCCGCGCTTGCGAAAGGCCAGACTGCCGGCCAGCACCGTGAAGGTCGCCACCAGCGCCACCAGGATCCAGAAACCGTGGGGCGAGTCGGAGAGCGGGATGCCACCGACGTTCATGCCGAAGAAGCCGGCGATGATATTGATCGGCAGGGCCAGCACCGTGACCAGGGTCAGGGTGAACAGGGTGCGATTGGTCTGCTCGGCGGAGGCGGCGGCGATCTCTTCCTGCAGCAGCTTGAGCCGCTCCACCAGGGCGGCGAGGTCGTCCAGCACCCGGTCGAATTCCTCGGTCGCCTCGCGCAGGGTCTGGATGTCGTCGCGCCGCAGCCAGGCCGGTGGCCGGTTGAGCAGCCGCAGCAAGGAGCCCGGCTCCAGGGCCAGCAGCCGTTGTAGCCGCACCAGGGCACGCCGCAGGCCGCCCAGTTCGGCGCGACTGGCGGACAGCCGCTGGGACAGCAGGCGATCCTCGATGGCATCCACCTTGACCGTGGTGTCGCGGATGATGCCGGTGAGCACATCGGCCTGATCGCGCAGAAGGTGCACCAGCAGCTCCAGGGTGGAGCCGAAGCCCTCGCCGCGACGCACCGCATGGCGCAGGCGATCCACCGAGCGCAGTGGCTGGGCGCGGGCGGTCACCAGCAGCCCCGGGCGGGCGCAGGCCCAGAGGGTGGCGACGTCCACCGAGACCTGGCCATAGGCGAGGGTCACGTCGTTTACCACCCCGAGCAGGGTGTCGTCGGCCGGTTCCAGCCGGGTCGAATGGGAACCGGCGTGCAGGGACTCGAAGAATTCCTCGGGCAACCCCAGGTGCTCGCGCATCCAGCGCTCGGCGGCGGCGTGGGCCAGGTTGAAGTGCAGCCAGCGAAAACCGCCCTCTTCCGCCTCCCAGGGATCTTCCGGCGCCATGGTCAGGGCCCGGCCCGGCTGGCCCGAGGTGAAATGATAGGCGTAGAGTAGCCCCAGCCGTTCGGCGGCCGGATGCAAGGGGATCAACGTATTGGTCATGGCTACCTGCAAAGGGACGCGACATCAGGGCTCTTTAAGAGCCTGTTCAAAGTCTGCTGCGCGTCGGCCAAACAGCGTTGAAAACGCCCTCGGAATGCTCATTTACCCTTCGTAAATTCCGCTTCCTCAGCCCTTTTCGCCTTGTTTGGCTCTAGCTCGCTAGACTTTGAACAGGCTCTTAGCAGGTCCGGATGAACCTTTGATGACAGAGCCCCGGTCGGCAGGAGCCGGAGCGGCGCCCCGAACGGGGCGCCACCCTTATTGCGGACGCATGTGCGGGAAGAGGATGACGTCGCGGATCGACGGCGAATTGGTCAGCAGCATCACCAGACGGTCGATGCCGATGCCTTCACCGGCGGTGGGCGGCATGCCGTATTCCAGGGCGTTGATGAAGTCGGCGTCGTAGTGCATGGCCTCGTCGTCACCGGCGTCCTTTTCCTGGACCTGCAGCATGAAGCGCTCGGCCTGGTCTTCGGCGTCGTTGAGCTCGGAGTAGGCATTGGCGATCTCGCGGCCGCCGATGAACAGCTCGAAGCGGTCGGTGACGCTGGGGTTGTCGTCGTTGCGACGCGCCAGCGGCGAGACCTCGAAGGGGTACTCGGTGATGAAGTGCGGCTGCTCCAGCTTGCTCTCCACCAGTTCCTCGAAAATCATCACCTGCAGCTTGCCCAGGCCTTCGTGGCCGAGGACCTTGGCGCCGGCCCGCTTGGCGATGGCGCGGGCCTTCTCGACGTCCTGCAGGTCTGCCGCGGTGATGTCCGGGTTGTACTTGAGGATGGAGTCGTACACTGACAGGCGCACGAAGGGCTCGCCGAAGTGGAAGACCTTGTCGCCATAGGGCACGTCGGTGCTGCCGAGCACGGCCATGGCCAGTTCGCGGAACAGCTCCTCGGTGAGGTCCATGTTGTCGTGGTAGTCGGCGTAGGCCTGGTAGAACTCGAGCATGGTGAATTCGGGGTTGTGCCGGGTCGAGACGCCTTCGTTGCGGAAGTTGCGGTTGATCTCGAAGACCTTCTCGAAGCCACCGACCACCAGGCGCTTGAGGTACAGCTCCGGCGCGATGCGCAGGAACATGGCCAGGTCCAGGGCGTTGTGGTGGGTCTCGAAGGGCTTGGCCGCCGCGCCGCCGGGAATGGTCTGCAGCATGGGGGTTTCGACTTCGAGGAAACCCCGCTCCATGAGGAAGCGGCGGATGTGGGCGATGACCTGGGAGCGCACGCGGAAGGTCTGGCGGACCTCCTCGTTGACGATCAGGTCGACATAGCGCTGGCGATAGCGCAGCTCGGTGTCGGTCAGGCCGTGGTGCTTGTCGGGCAGCGGGCGCAGCGACTTGGTCAGCAGGCGCACGTCGCTCATGTTGACGTAGAGATCGCCCTTGCCGGAGCGGGCCAGGGTGCCTTCGGTGGCGATGATGTCGCCCAGGTCCCAGCTCTTGACCGCTTCCAGGGTTGCCGCCGGCAGGGTCTTGCGGTCGACGTAGACCTGGATGCGCCCGCTGGTGTCCTGCAGCACCATGAAGGCGCCACGGTTGAGCATAATGCGCCCGGCCACCTTGACCTTGATGCCGGCGGCTTCCAGCTCTTCCTTGGTCTTGTCGGCGTACTGCTGCTGCAGGTCACCGGCCAGGCTGTCGCGGCGGAAGTCGTTGGGGAAGGGAATGGCCTGCTGGTCGCGCAGCGCGGAAAGCTTTTCCTTGCGCTGGGCGATCAGCTTGTTGTCTTCCTGTTCCTGGGCTTGGGGATCTAGGGGTTGTTCGCTCATGTCTGCTGTTTACCTGGGGTGCTGACCGTAGGAGCGGCTCATAGCCGCGATAGAGCTCTATCGCGGCTATGAGCCGCTCCT
>NZ_WHOV01000162.1:0-6206 GCF_009765395.1 Pseudomonas sp. BAV 4579
CTGGCTCATCTCGGTGACGGCGGTGGCCGCCATCTCGATCTCGCTGTTCTGCTGTTGCAAGCCGTGGGCGCTCTCCTGCATCACCGCGGTCATTTCCTCGGCAGCCGAAGCCAGCTGGGTGGCGGAATGACCCAGGTGCCGCAGGGTATCGCGCAGGTTGGTCTGCATCTGCTGCATGGCCTGCAGCAGCTGGGCGGCTTCGTCGTGACCCCGGGTGTCCAGGGTCTGGGTCAGGTCACCGCTAGCGATGGTGCGGGCGGCAAGGACCGCCTCGGCGATGGGGCGGGTCATGCTCAGGGTCAAGCGCCAGGCCAGCAGTACAGTCAGGGTCAGGGCCAGGCCAATGATGGTCCAGGTGATCGTCTGTGTATGCCTGTATGTGGCATCAGATTCCCGCGAGGTAGCCTGCATGTCCTCATTATTGATCTTGAGAAGGGCCCCAGCCTCGTCATTCATTCTGGCCCCAATGTCGGCCATGCTGGCTTGGACAAGGGCCTGTGCTTCGCTGAGCTTTCCACTAGCCAGTGAGCTGATCACCCGATCGATATCGCTCACATAATCCTGGTGCAATCGTTTCAAGCTATCAAAGGCGCGTCGTTCGCTTTCCGAACTCACCAGTTTCTCGTAGCGGTCGAACCCTCCCTGCGCAGACGAAATGAGCTCTCGTATCTTCTTTTCGATGGGAGCCAAGGTCTGCGTGTCGGATGTAGTAAGTAGACGCACAACCTCGGTGCGGGTACGCGCTACCAGCAAAGCGAGGTTATTGGACTCAACGATGCCAGCGACGGCATTGGTTTCAATCATGACACCTTGAGAACGGAGCTCTGAAAGCTGCAGTAGACCGAACAATCCAAGGCTTGTTACGAGCAGAGCAAGGACGCCGTAACCGAGCATTAATCTTTTAGCTATAGACAAGGATCGAAGCGACATGAGCGTGGCTCTATGTGGAGTATCTCAGGCTATCGGCTTGTCGTTTCGTTTCTGAAGTGCGCTAGTCAGCTGAGGCTTTCGGCCACCCTATCTCCGTGTTTGTAAGCCTGACCATGCTTACTGAACTATTTGGAAGCGTGCTTCGATGCCGGTCCAGGTGCCACGCCGGCTGAAGGCGCCGTCGGTACCGGCCCGGGCGGCGGTGGGGATGCGGAAAGAGGATAGCCTCTAGAGGGAATTGTTTGCAGAGCGTAGCCAGCCGAAGAGGTACGTCAGGGCGTTAAAGGCTGCTTCTCCGAGCTGAGACTGAGGGGCCATCGAGGGCGTCAACTAGCCTGTAACGCAGCGAGCAAAACCGTGCCCAGTCCTACGCACATTACGCTGAGCGTAAAGAAAAGGAACGGTTGCTCGCCGCTGCTAATGTCCTCCTCTAATGGCCCTGAGAGAGGCGAAGGCCTACTCACCTGATAGTGGCCACCAGGGTTGAATAGGGTCACTGTCCTTGCCAACTGATAGCGCAACCGAACGCTCCTTTCCGGTCTCTGGCTTGAACTCTATGGTCAAACCATTAGCGCTAAGTATTGCGATAACGAATGCGGATAGCAAGGCGAATGAGGCGCCACACGTCGCAATCGCAATCACCTCAATTGCTTTTTTCTTTGCACGCCTACCTCCTTCGCGCGATAAGGATTAGATGTCATCTTGACATTAATCATCAGACAAATCCGCGAATGAGGCTGCAGATATGCACGCTGGCCTTTGTGTTTCGCGTCCGGCGAGCCAGCGGGTTGCACCGGGAGGGGACAGCAGTAGAGGCATGCTAGTAACCCCTCAGAGCCGAGGGATTACATGGTGGGAAGATCCCACCTATGCTCCTTTCGGCACCTCAGCGAGGATGGCGCGAATCTGCTCCATGTTTGCCGCCCGGCGCGGCCCCGAGTGGCGAAGGGTCCGCTTCGTTCTTCCAACGGCCGATGCCCAGGCCTTTGCCAGTAGCCAGCCCTGCTGTTCAACGGTGTTGCTGATGACGATGTCCCGGCCCATAAGGTTAGCGATCTGCTCGCACAGATGGTCGCGATCGTCCGTAGGGCGCTCGGTTAACGTCATGCGCAGATGGAAGTCGAGGAGCGCTTGAACGAGAGGGGACTTGCGCATTGATCTACAGGCTGATGGAGGAGGTGCCGTCCATGGCGAAAGAGTTAAAGGGTACGCTGCGAGGCGGGCCTAGCCCAATGCCTGGCCAAGGTTTATGGTGGGCTTGAAACTGTCTGGGGCGCACCTTACCAGAACATCCAGGTTATCGCGATGGCATCAGCCCTCGATACACTCGCCACGTAAAGACTGCAGGCGAACGCGCGATTTCCCCACGTCGGCGGCCAGTGAAGTTGAAATCACCATGCCACCCGCCCGGTAGATTATTGCGCCCCAAGGCAGGAATTTCCGCTCGGACTGATAGGCGGCATGAGACTACTTCAGCATGACCCAGCATGCATCAGAGTGATCCAGAATGCATCAGAGTGATCCAGAATGCCTCATAGTGATTGACGTAATGTCACTGTATCACTACAGTACACCTCATCCCGCCCATGGCAGTACGCCGTCCCCCTTATCCAGGACGTGCCGACCCCATGGGCGTCTTGCTTTCTGGGGAAAGGGAATGCCGACAGCGATCCTCGTGGACGGGGCCTACTTCATCAAGCGTTTCCGGCGCATCGAACCACAGAACGCCTTCAATGCAGAGCGTTGCGCTGATCTCGTCCATAGATGGTCAACGGCTCACTTGTCCCAGGGACAAGGCAAGGACCGGAGAGAGCTCTACCGGATCTTTTTCTACGACTGTCCTCCTGTGGATAAACGCCATCACAATCCAATCACTGGGAAGGCGGTAGACTTCGCCAAGTCTGGCGAGGCGGTCTTCCGAACCGAGCTTCACAATAGGCTCCGCTCAAAGCGGAAACTGGCACTGCGGCTTGGGCACCTCTCGACTCACTCAACCTGGACAATCAAGCCCGAAAAGATCACGCAGCTGTTGAAGCGCGAGATTTCCATGGACGATCTAACCGAGCACGACGTCCAGCTTGATGTTAAGCAGAAAGGCGTCGACATGCGGATCGGCGTAGATGTCGCCTCCCTTTCGTTCAAGCACCAGGTGGATCAGATCATCCTTATCGCCGGTGATGCCGACTTTGTACCTGCGGCAAAGATGGCACGTCGTGAGGGGATCGACTTTGTGCTAGACCCGATGTGGCAATCAATCCCTGACGGGCTGAATGAGCATATTGATGGTCTTCGGACGACCTGCCCGAAGCCTGGTCCTCGGGCTAGACCTCCTGCCGCCGTGCCCGCCTAGCGAGCTCTCTGCTCTGCCCGGATCCAGATATAGATCAAAGTAGGCAAATGTGCATTCGCCTACTTTGCTGCTGGCTAATATTTGCTCCAGTTGTCTTGAAGCCACTTAAGTATTTCGGCGCGCATTACTATATGGCCGGGTAGATGCCTTTTGATTAAGCGTTCCGCCTTCAGTGCTTGTTCTTTGTTTTCAGTGCAGACAGCATTGAGAAACCTAAGTACCTCATAGCCTTCATCACGGTCGATCTTAATCTGGTCTAGCTTCCCCGTGTAGTTCGGGTTATCGCCCTTGTCTGCTGTCCAGCGATAGCTTTCCTTTAGGTCACTTCTCGTTATCACTCCGGCCATGCTTTCCTACCTCAGGTGGGTGTGGAGTGAGAAGGAAAGCAGCAATCGCCAGAATTTTCCATCCCGAAAGCTTTGGCGCTAAGTAAGTCCTGTAGGAAAATACAAGCGCAAGTTATTGATTTTATTGAACCTTAACCGACCTTTTGGTGGTACGAGAAAAATACTGTAAATGCTTGTAAATCAATGAGTTACATTGGGTTGGCAGTCACCTTGACATGGTGGTGGTCGTTGGTTCGAATCCAATCGTGCCTACCCAACAAAATCCGCTCTGCTGGCGGTCTGGAAGGGCGATCCGAAAGGGTCGCCCTTTTTCGTTTTGCTGCTGTGAAGGCCTTGATCGAAGGGCGCCGGTTCCGTCGCAGAGCTACCACGGCGGACAGCACCCTGGCGTCTTGCCGGACCACCGCCAGCACGCTGGACAGGTAGGTTGGCTCGCAAAACCTGGCGCTGGTTGATCTTCGCCTGGCGGCAGAGAAGCGCGCCAAGGAGGCCGAGCCGATCGAGCAACAGGACGCCAAGGCCGCCGCTGGCGATTACCAGGCCGCCAATCGACTGCAGCAGGAGCGTACCGGTGGTGACCCGGCCACAGCCGCAGCAGCCATCATGGATAAGGAGTTGGGCCTATGAGGTGGATCATCTTGGGAATGGCAGTCGCGCTGGCGGGGTGCGCTGGCCTGCCCGTTGCCGAGCCTGAGCCGCGCGTGGTGCGCGTAGAGGTGCCGGTCAAGGTGCCGTACCGGGTAAAGGCGCCGGCGGTACCGGCCTGGGCGGCGGATGGACTGCGGAAGGAGGACAGCCTGGAGGTGAAGGTCCGGGCGCTGCTGGTGAAGCGTCGGTAGCGGATCAACTATAAGCGTGAGCTGGACGGGGGTGACCGCATGCCAGTAGCAGAAGAAAAGGGCCGTACTCCAGTACGGCCGCCCAAGACCCTGTCGGGGGAGCGTTGCTTGGGCGAAAGAACCATCGTGCTCTTAAGCAACTATTGCTGGAAGCAAGACGGATAGGTTTTGCCGATTGGGCCGCTTGAGCCAGGTAAGTCAGCTAAAGGCTCTACAAATGCATACAGGAGATTCACCAGAGGTCGGGCACCGCTGTAAGGAGGGCGCCGCCGATTACCAGAATCGAAACGGTGAGCACCGCCAGGGTGAACCGACGCTCCCCGTCCTTCATAGGGTCTTGCGCTGAGCACGCTGCGTTGACCGTGCCCATTCCAAAAGAGAGTTCTCCTCCTGAGTCCGGTCATCTACACCACGTTCTTCAAGCTTCCAAATGATCTGATCGAGGAGGTTGGGGTCGACTCGAGCTTGGTCAATCACCATGCTCAAGTTCAGATGTTCGAGAAGCATAATGTGGGCGCCGAGTTCGCTGTCTCGTGTGGTCATAGCGGCCTCTAGGGTGGGTAACAGCTCAAGCCGTCATAGGGGCTCGATAGACCCAGCAGGTACGGCAAAGTGCCACCGTTTGGCTTGCAGCTACCATACGTCAAAGACCATAGCGGACAGCACTACCACGGTCACCGCTGCTGTCATCACACAGAACACAAGGGCGCCTATATAGGCAGTTCCCTTTTGCATAGATACCCCAAGATTCGGAATGCAGGTAACGGTCGACACCTTCCCTGTCACACCGTTGTAATAGCAGAGTGCTATTGGCAAAAAATCAGACAATTGATTCGCCTGACTAATGACGGGGGCGGTTGGATGCTGATGCCGGTAGGAAATCGTTTCCATACCGGAATTGACAGGCCTTAACGGGCTAGGCTGGACTTGAGCTCGAATCGATAGGTATGACTTTGCCTGTCTTGCACGCATCTATGCGGCGAAATCAAAGGGTTCGTGGCGTGTGCTTTGACGCCGGGTGCTGAGTAAGCGACTCCGAACGCTTGTTGCGTTTCGCAGTGGGGAGCCGTTAGTCCAAAATCTTTCTGGAACACTTGCCCAGCAATGCGCCGAAGCTACCTTGGACTTAGTAAGACTTTTTTGAGGGTGGCGTATGGATGGTTTGAAAGATCGGCTCGCTGCGCTTCGTCCTCCTGTAGGCCATTTTTTGGAGTGGAGAGAGGACGGGCTGTTGATCACCCTCATCGATCCATCAATACCAGCTAAGGTGTCTCGGCTGGTCAATCGTAAACAGATGGGCGACGTGCAGGTTCTCAACCTGGTGGTACTGCATGCAGTCAACGAGCTTCGAAGGAAAGGTTCGCAGGTCCCGTTGGACGCAGATACGGTGCTCATCAAGCAAGCGACGGAAACGTCACCTGATAGCTGTGCCTGAGGCTGAAGCTGCCCAGATCAAGCTGCGACTTCGATTTCGGTCTGGAATGGAGCGGCAAAGTCGGCTTCTCTGCCTTGACCACGCGCTTTGATCGCAGCGCGACGAGCTATGGGTAAACGCTGGAGGAGGGGCGAAATCGTTTCCGCATCGATTTTGGGAACCCGCGTCAATGCTGGCTTTCAAGCGGCGGATTCTACGAGGCTTGCGGAAACGATTCGTGTGTAAGACAATGATTTCGCTGAATTTTGGAGGCGGATTGCAAATCCGTGTACGCCGGTTCGATTCCGACCTCGGCCTCCACTATT
>NZ_WHOV01000163.1:0-5952 GCF_009765395.1 Pseudomonas sp. BAV 4579
TGCGATGGCGTTGATGCACGAGTACGCACCAAAGAAAAATGCGCAGCACCCTAGTGGCGGTGATGTTCAGCGGCGATTCCCTGGGTGGGATGCTGGCTGCCGGTTTGGGCATCTACATGTTACCGCAGATCGGCTGGAGCTCGATGTTCTTCGTGGCAACCTTGCCACCTCTGTTGCTACCGGCCATCCTCTACTGGCTGCCGGAGTCGGTGGGTTTTCTGATTCGCCAAGGCCATATCGAGAAAGCCCGTCACTTGCTGTACCGCCTAGCAACGGATGCGGGCATTGGTGCGCACGACGTACTTGATCAGCGAGACCAAGGCCTGTGGTGGCTCGGTCGCCGAGTTGTTCCGGTACGGGTTGGTGGAGCGCACCCTGGCCATCTGGGTTGCCTGCTTATGGTTTGCGCGCTGGGCTCATGGCTCACCACGCTCGCGGCGGGCGCCGACTACAGCCTGGGCGCGAGCCTGTCTTTCCTGCTGGCGCTGAACTTCGGCGGCATGGCCGGACGATATTGGTTGGCTGGCTGCGTGACCGCTTGAACCTGGTCAAGGTAATGGCTGTGTTCCCCGCCGTGGCTGCGTTGTCGACCAGTCTGCTAGAGGTGAACAGCACGATGCCTGTGCTCTACCTGCTGATCTTCGTGGCTGGGGCCACCACCATCGGTACGCAGATCCTGCTGTACGCCACAGCCGCCCAACTCTATGGCCTTCCCATTCGCTCCACTTGCCTGGGATGGGCCTCTGGCATCGGCCGCAACGACGCTATCGTCGGCTAAATTATAGTGAACTCGCGCTAGGTTCTATCATTTGCCCGAGGTAGTAGCCCTATAAACGTATTTTTTGTTCGCTGTGAGTTCCAAGATAGGCAGTACGAAAGCGTGTGCGCAGGTTATTTTGCGTCACGCGGGCCCGTCTAGGCCCACAAGCACGCCTGACATTATCAGCAATCTACACCGCGTTTGAAGTTGCATAATGAGTGCATCTACGCGCGCAGGACGGACGCTCCTAGCAGAAACGTAGAGTGCAAGAGGGTATAGCTCTTCTCCCCACTCCTCGAAACATCGATGCAGTTGTCCAGATCGGAGCGCAGAACGAGCTTCAATTTCTAAAAGTTGCGCAAATCCTACGCCTTCAATGCAGGCTGCGAGCAAAGTCGTGCCATCGCTTACTAGTATCCCACCTGCAGCACGTACATTGAGATTCCCCGAAGCACTGATGAAACGCCATGGGTAGGCAGAGCCGCTTATCGGATCACGCATTAGGACGCAGGGTAAGGCATTGAGATCTTGCGGTCGTGCAGGGACCCCAGTGGATGCTAACAATGCTGGTGCTGCAGCGGTTAGAATTCGAGTATTTGCGAGATTTATACGTGTTAGGCCCTTCGCCTCGACATCGCCGAAGCGCAGCGCCGCATCAAAACCATCGCTGACTAGGTCATTCAAGGTATCTCGCACCACGATTTCTACACTAAGTTGGGGGTAAGAGATACGCAGCGCCGATAAAGCACCTGCAAGCACGAGGCTGGCTGATGGGGCATCAGCTGCGATACGCAGCCTGCCAGTGACCAGGGACTGCCCGGTGACGAGGTCGCTGGCCGCAGCTTCTGCTTCTTCTAGGATCGGCTTGACCCTATTGTAGAAGCGCTGCCCTTCTTCGGTGAGAACGACGGCGCGTGGACTACGCTCGAACAGCCTAGCGCCGACTCGTTGCTCAAGTCGGGAGATAGCCCTACTGACCCCCGAGCCAGTAATACCAAGCGCTGCGCCTGCATTAGTGAAATTACCCATATCGGATACGGCAGCAAATACGCCTATACCCGCCAATAGCTTGGCATCAAAAGCCATGTTGACTCCTCGTCATCTAATGCTTGTCAGCCATTCATCTACGTCATGTTATACACTGTTTCCTCTCACTACAGCGTCGGAGCATTGATATGAGGATGACAGGCAATACCATTTTGATTACAGGTGCAGGGTCCGGTATTGGCCGCGCACTGGCGCAGGCGTTCCACTCACTCGGAAATAAACTCATTATTACAGGTCGTCGCAAGGACACATTGGACGAAGTGGTGGCAGCAAACCCTGGCATGGTCGCCTACGAGCTGGACATACAGGATCGAGCTGCGGTGAGTGACTTTGCTCGAAAGATCACCGCACAGCATCCGATGCTCAATGTGGTGATAAACAATGCCGGCATAATGCAGCAGGAGGATCTGACGAAGGGTGAATCTGCGCTTGACCAACTGGATGCACTGATGGAGACAAACTTTTTAGGGCCGGTGCGTCTAAATGCAGCGCTCGTACTACATCTGCAGACACTAAACGAAGCCGCGATCATAAATGTAGGATCTGGCTTGGCGCATGTACCGTTGACATTGGTTCCGAGCTATTGTGCAACAAAGGCGGCGATCCATTCATACAGTCAATCTCTGCGTCATCAGTTGCGTAATAGCCCAGTTGAGGTCATTGAAATTATTCCGCCCGCGGTACACACCGGCTTGCTGGGGTCAGATCAGCAAGCACCACACGAAATGCCGCTGCCGGTGTTCATTAATGAGGTCATGGCACTGTTCCAGCAACAGCCAACGCCGCAGGAAATCTGTGTGGCGAATGTGCTACCACTACGGCGAGCAGAAGCTGGGGACTATGATGCTGTGTTCGCTCAGGTTAACCAAAGTATCGTGCTTTAGACTAAGAGCACTATAAGTTTTTATTATTGTCCTTTTCTACGATGAGCTGAGCTATTTCAGCTCTGCGATTGTGCAGCAGCTGGGGCAAGTATATGCTTGTCTCAGCCATTTTATGACAGACCTCGCAGGTAGGGATTGTGATGCTAAAATCTTCACTTCGAGTCAAGTTTCCATCTGCTCCAGATGGCACTATCACTACAACCTATCTTGGTCAGGACCAGGCAACTTAACTTAGCGTCTTGATAGCATAGGAGCCAGCCGTGAACCATCGTTACGAGCATGCGTACGACAGTAGAATATTGATCGACCATGCCGTTACTCAACACAATAATACACTGGATAACGTACCGTCGTGCACTTTCTAGTGCGTCTTGATCTACAGTATCGCCAGGAGAAATATCGTTCTAGACAAAGGGATGATCGACTACGCAGCGATACATGCCAAAGTAGCGGCTGGGACCCGGTAAGGTGATCAATCAACGAGTCTCATACAGCGCTATAACTGCAATCTGTTATCCACGAGCTACGTTGGTGTGTAATGCTACAAGTTTCCGCTGCGTTTTAAACTGCTACTAGGCGCCGGGCAGACTTGTAGCATTTCGCCCATCTACTAAACCGGTGCGTCTGCCAGGTACCGAATTCAGTCCCAGCAGGCGTTGCTGCAGTATTATCGCCAATCAAAATACGATATCAAAGCACTCTAAGGGACTGTGACCCTGTCGCTATTTAGCCGGTTATTGTTTGGCGAAAAATGGCTCGTAATTTGCGTTTGAGCGTGTTTGAGTTTTCAAACTAACTCCGCCATCATAAGTGTCATATGATTAAACATCAGTATCAAAAGTAGGCATGAAACGACGGCTTGTCTCTTTGTAAAGTAAATGCTAGAGGGGTGGATAATTAGGGTGACGGAAATGCGATGTTGATTGATGGGTATTAATGCATTAAACATCGATTAAACTTGACACTTAAATATTTGCCGCACTTGAAATCCTAAGCGAAACGCAGGTCGTCATATTAAGGTATTTTCTCATTATTTTGTTCAAAAGGCGTTTTAGATCAGATTT
This sequence comes from Pseudomonas sp. BAV 4579, assembly GCF_009765395.1. Classification (NCBI taxonomy): domain Bacteria; kingdom Pseudomonadati; phylum Pseudomonadota; class Gammaproteobacteria; order Pseudomonadales; family Pseudomonadaceae; genus Pseudomonas; species Pseudomonas sp. BAV 4579. The sequence goes on from NZ_WHOV01000163.1 coordinate 3,756, forward strand.
TTCTTCGCTGCTTAAGAATTGGGTGAGGTTATTGAGTGCGTAATCACAGACCGGAAATAGTTCGCTGCTTAACGCTATCCCTGCGTCAGTTAGCTCTAGCCGAACTTGGCGAAGCTCGCTCAGGTTACATGCGCGGCGCAGTAGCCCTTTGGCTTCGACGCGATCGAGCACACGACTTAGGGCACCGCTATCGATGGAAAGACAGCGACGAAGTTCGGTTGGGCTATCAATGCGATCACGTTTGATTAAAATTAGTAAATTAAATTGAGCAGCCGTGATGTTGTGATGCGTAAGGTAGCTATTTATTGGACGATCCCTGTATTGGTTGGCAAGGTAGAGTAAGTGACCTACCGAGTTGAGCAAAGGAATCTCTTTAGAATTGAAGTGGGGCATTGGGTTATTTTCCAAAATAATCGGGTGAACCACTTTAGAATAGTACCACGAGAATAGATTGAGTGAACTTGTTAGTGCGGCCAAGCTTCGACGACATAATAAAGTAAAAATTTGCCTTTACCTTGGTAGTATTTATTAATATTAAAAATTTAGCGATCTTGGATGTACGAGAATCTCGCGCAATATATGGCGCCGCTTTTTCACAAATATTTAATAATGCAGTGTCTTTATTAAAGTCTGGGATCGACATCGTTCGGAAGAAGGCCGTATTCAGTATGCACATGCGCCGTGTATAATTTATCTCACCTTACAATACACAGGGTTTGCGCTCCGCTCTAATAGCTATACGCAAACTTTCTGTAAATTTCAAAAAATTTCTAATTGTCGCGTGATTATTTCATTGGATTGTACCTTATAAATACTGCCAAATGGATACAATAATAACGTTCTTTTGCGGTCTACGCGCGCTTACGCAATGGACATCATTCTGCTAGCGCGCGACGGATCGTAAACCTGTAAGTTCGAGTCTCCTATTGTGTATGTCGCAGCTAGATCGCTTTTATGGGTACCAGTAAGTGACTGTCGTAATCCCCACCTATATGAAACACGTGCAATCCTGAATTACGCGTCGTCTCTGGAACTTTTTGCTGTGCCACCCAATCTGGAGATGTACTGGCATCGCCACCTAATGTTTTAAATTCAACTGACTCTCCAGGTGGGTAAGTAAAACACCCGACTGGAACGGAGATGCGCGCTGAACCTAGTGGTAGACTCATGGGTATGGGTTTATACGGCGCTACCATCACCTGCAGAATTTCCCCTTCGTGTAAACGTAGGCCCAAAGGAGATAGAGATATTTCCAATGGCACGATCTCGCCCGCGGACAACCGTTGGTCGTCCTGCATCAAAAGCACTGGATATGCAGGAGTTGACCGATGTTCATCGAGCCTGCGTCTAGATGCCCGCTGTAGCCCTACGGCTTGAAAGGGTTTGATTTCGCCCGTACCTAGCGGATGCAAAGTAATCTGCCCTGTTGCAGAAAGCTTTTCCACGACGACCACTAGGTCCATATCGTCTGATCCGCGAGCCTCAACCCATAGCTTAAGCTTTAACTCGCCAATGATTTCGGCCGCATAGTCTACCTTCATTCTGTAAACGGTTGGATGTCCATCATCAACTGCGTACTGCAAGCTGGCTGGATCGGCCGCTGGCTCAGTGTTCATCGTGCCATCCGCTCTTAGAAAAAGGGGTCGATGCTGATACCCCGAAGGGGGCCAAGAATCAACTACTCGCTCTACCTCGTCCTCACCGCCTGGATCTATCACTGAGATCCTTACTTGGGGAGTTTTTAGCCACGTATTGGCCAAGCCTTTTAGATAATGATCAAAAAATTCCGCTAGCTCCTCTATATACCTTGGTTCATAAAAGTCTGGCCATTCCATTGTATTGTGAATACGTAGCCATTTTTGGTTTGACCCGATATCGGTATAAGCATCGAAGGTTCCTTGGGTGTGGGCCATATTGTCGTACGATGCCACAATATAAGCAGGCACTTTAATATCTCCTACTTGCGCAGCTTTGTCTTTCCAATACAGCGTATCATTCTGCTCGGTCACGGCCATCCGCACAGGGTCTTCCAGCAGATTTTCGCCTGCCAGCGATTGATTGATGAGTTCCGGAAAGGTCAGAGTCGGTATTCCTCCACGGAGGAAAGTGTTACGCATGGCGTCCGATAGTCCTTCCCAATACACTAGGCTCTGTCTGAAAAGTCGACGCGCCAACAGCGATCGATGCAGGCCAGGGT
>NZ_WHOV01000016.1:0-3906 GCF_009765395.1 Pseudomonas sp. BAV 4579
CCTGTTCCAGTTCAGCCGAGGTCGCAAGGACCTGGTGCAGCAGAAGAAGCTCTTACGCGACTACCGTGACTTCGAGCAGTACGAGGAAATCGCCAAGGCCACCCAGGATCCGGAGATGCAGCGTTCGGTACGGATCATCGAGGCCTACTTCGACCTGCCCAAGCGCATCGAACAGTTGCGGCGTTGCGCGGTGGCCAGCGAGCTAGATGCCACCGTCACCCTGACTACCGCGCATAAGGCTAAGGGCTTGGAATGGGACTTCGTAGGGCTCTATGACGATTTCAGCGCGGATCCTTTGGCACCGGAGATCGACCGAGCCAGCCGCGACGATGAGCTAAACCTGCTGTACGTGTCCGTCACCCGGGCAATGCAGATCCTGGCGGTGAACTCGCTGGTGATCGACATCATGCAGCGCTACAAGGATCTGCACGGAAGCCAGACTATTTCTCAGACAGCTAGGTAGTGGCTACGGTAGTTACCGGTCTCCATATAGGTTTCCGGATTTGCTGCTAAATTTTGGGAATACCTAACTCGGAATCAGCTAACGACAGCAACCGACCCGAAGCAGCCATTTGTGTAGCGCGCCCTCAGAGGTAGAGTTGAGACAGGCAAGGCGTCAGCCCCAGACGAGCGAACCTCTGGCAGGCTCTATTTACCCTTACGGTCTAATGATGGCTTTGTGACTTCAGTCCAGCTACGCTCGTTCGCACCAGTGAGGAAGAGCGATAGCTTGTTCTTTTTGAGATTCGCACTGAGGTGCTTTAAAGAGTGTCACAACACACCTCCCGTGCTTTCTGATATATGCAAATCGATTCAAAGCGAGGAAGGAATCCATGACTTTTAGTGACTATTGGAAAGGCCCAGCATACCGGCAGCGTGCGGAGGCTCTGGAAACCCAGCTCGCGGAGCTTCACACCCAGTATTCGAAGTTACAAGCGCTTATCACGCAAATAGGTGCCATGGACGTAGTAAATATCCAGAACCTTGTTGAGCAAGAGAAGGTGAGGCTGGCGGCTGTTCGCGAAGAAACTCAACGATCAGAACGGGAGTTGGCAGCGCTTGCTCAGCGTTCCACTGATCTACAAGAGCAGATACTTATCTGGGAGGAGACAGTCCTCCTAGAGAGTTTTGCGCTCTACGAACCAAGGTTTAAGCTAACCACTAGCCAAGAGTACAAGGCTCGCTTGGATAGCGTCCGCGATCGACAAAAGGTAATGATCAAGAATGCACAGGCCGCAACCGGCAACATGCAATGGACTGTGAACAACAGTCAGGCGCAAGGCCGCAAACTTGTGAACGACATGATCAAGCTGGTGATTCGCTCTTTCAACAACGAAGCGGATGCTTGTGTAGCAAACGTAAAATTCGACAACGTTGAGCTTGGGGAGAAGCGAATCCTCAAATCGTTCGAAGCCTGTAATCGGCTCGGCAAGATCATGACTGTAGAGATATCTGGTATTTACCTCGATCTCAAGCTCAACGAGCTTTACCTTGCTCATGAGTTTCAGATCAAGAAACAAGAAGAAAAGGAAGAGGCAAAACGTGCCCGGGAAGAGCTTCGAGAGCAGCAGAAGCTGGAGCAGGAAATTCGCTCGGCACGGGAGAAAATTGCTAAGGAGAGGAAGCACTTTACGGCTGCTATGCGCGGCCTTCAGGCTCGTCTTGATCAAGCACAATCGGATGAAGAGCGTGCAGCTCTGCTAGTGAAGCTAGCCGAAGTTGAAACTGGTCGAGCCGAGCTAGAGAGCGAGGAAAAGCTCATTGATTATCGCGAGCAGAATGCCAAAGCCGGGTATGTGTATGTGATCTCTAACCTTGGGGCATTCGGTGAAGGTGTTTACAAGATAGGCATGACACGCCGATTGGAACCTATGGATCGAGTAGACGAGCTAGGTGACGCCTCGGTGCCATTTTGGTTCGATGTGCATGCCATGGTTTTCTCGAATAATGCCCCTGCGTTAGAAGCAAAGCTGCACGACCACTTTGCATCAGGCCGGCTCAACAAGGTCAATGGGCGTAAAGAATTTTTCCGGGCTGACATTGCTGAGATCGAGAGAATCATTCGGGAAAATTATGATGCGGTTGTCGAGGTCACCCACGAGGCGGCGGCAGAGCAGTACCGTGAAAGCCTTCGCATGGCTCTTCCTAAGCCGGCTATTCAGCAAGCAGAGCGAATAGCCGCACGAGGATAAGGTGCGCCCGCTATGGGTTGGTAGGGATCCTTCACAAACGGCAGTCTCCGACCCAAAGCGGACGGTTTCGGCAGGTTGTTTATGGCCAGAAGTGCCCTTCGCGCTTTCGTTAACCTGGATCACGGTAAGTTAGAGTAAGCCAAGTGGTATTGTGGTCAGCCTTGAATCTCGCCGCTTCTATAGGAAATCTCAGTATGAACGAGGCAGCCTAGTTGGCCGCAGCGAAGGACCTGGCTACCCGGTAACGCGCCCTGCTTCTGCAATACGCCAGCACCCAGGTCGCCGCTATGCAGGATGCCATAGACATGGAGATCGCCAGTGACGCTGAGGTCTAGGCATTCAGGTCCTGGAAGACCTACCGGGTACCGCTCAACCGCGTGGACAGCATCCGCGCCGTTCCAGCAGAAGGTGATTGGCTCATCAGCTCGGATCCGGCCGCAACGGATCGATACCTATCGGCGAATGGGTAGCCAGTCGTCGCGGTTATGGCCACGGACAGACAAGCGTCGCTGGTGACATGGTGTTGCCCTGGAATATCTTCAGCGATCAACAAGCAGGGAAGCTAGCAATGCGGACCGTGGCCCACCACGTTAAGACCTTTCGACGGGAATTCCGACTCATACCTAGCTTCGTCTGGGGATCGCGAATCTTTATCCTCTTCGCCTCATCGATGTTGCTTGTCGTCCTGTCGATAGCGCTTTTCTTCTACCACCACGTCTATCTGCAACTTCCGACCTACGCCAATCTCTCCTACTGGACTCTCTTTTGGGAGATCCCGATGCTGCTGGGCCTCGCCCAGATCCTGATAGAGGTCGACCGGCGTCGCTTCGCCCGAAATCACCCGGGCAAGAGAATCTTGGGCATCCGGCAGGCCATGGCGGCAACGGATCGAGCGAAGCGGCGAATGATCTCCGAACAATTCGCTGGCCGAGAAGACTTTGCCCAGCTGGCCAAAGAGCTCATCGAACAATGGGAGTGGCGTCAGGCTCTTGAGCAACGCGCCGGTAGCCCCGCAACCCTTCGTACACGCCACTTTTTCAGCCTCCCGAGTGCAGGCAATTTCGCGACGTACTTGGGTGGGCTTCTCGCTGTGATAGCGGCAGTGGTCGTGGCCCTCATCGACAAGGAAACGTTCTATCCTGCGCTTCCAACACTCTGGTCGGACTTCTCATCCGCCTACTCGGCATTGTTCCAGATAATCGTGGTACCGATAGCCACGTGCGTCCTACCTGTGGCGTGCATTCTCGATATGGTTACCGGACTAGGGCACAGAGCAGTCGAGCGCGCCAACGACGACTATCTCAGCGATGCCGGGTTTTACCGGTACATCAAGGAGCTGGTGCTACTGGAAGAGCAAAAGCAGCGCCGTGGCCTGATGACTACCACCGGGTGGGCATACTGGTCCATCCGCATTGGTACCGCGCCGCTTGGCGACGTACGCCGCTTGTGGCGAAACAAGCGCCGCTCGGTACGGCTGGCGAAACGTCGCCGGTCTAGCGGTTGATAGCCTACCCAGATGCGTTCTATGACCTCCATCGCAAGCGGCGTCGAGTGAATTTGTAGCTCACGGTCCTGGGTCTGCGACACCTAGGCAAGCAGTAGGTGCGCGCATACGAAGCTGGAGAGCACTGTTCCATACCTGGGATTGAGGTCGATGACACACTAGGGCTTGTCTGAAAAGTCGTGTTTGCTAGCCTGTTCCTGTGATGGCAAT
>NZ_WHOV01000164.1:0-2341 GCF_009765395.1 Pseudomonas sp. BAV 4579
ACCCTCCTGCTTACGCAGAATCTAGTGTGTTGCGTTCACCGGTTGAATCCACACGCTGGTATTGCCCTTCGCGTGGCCAGGCTTCAAAAATAACAGCGATCATCACCGGGCCTCCTCGGCAAGATAAAATTTAGGAATGCGCCCATTCAGCGACGGCAAATAGCTCCATCGATCCGATTGAACAGCGGAAGAAGATTGACGTTGCAACCACTCCAATATCGCTTCAGAGGCGATCGCCAACGCCAGTTGCTGACCTGGGCATTCATGTCGCCCTGAGCCGAAACTAAAGGCTCGTCTGTGGCATCGCTTGAGCAAGAAGCTATCGGGGTCTGGGTTCAGGCCTGGATCCCGGTTTGCTGAAGCGATTAATACCAGAACCGTATCACCCGCCTCCAGGATGGTATCGCCAACAGTGCACCGCTTTGCCACGAATCGCCGGGTGTTTTGCACCGGCGAATCGTAGCGCGCTACTTCAGCCACCAAGTCTCCGACAAGGCTCCGCGCAGGCTGTCCGTGTCCAATCAGGTCTGGATTTCGGTGGAGCGCCACAAGCGTGTTGCCAATCAAGCCTGCAGTCGCTTCGCAGGTCTGTGACATCAAGCCGATCAGGTTGGCAATCAGCGCTTCCTCATCGGCCCATTCAATGGCCTTGCTTTCGCTGCGGATGCGAGCCAAAAAAGCGCTCTCACTTCTATCGTCGCTCAGCAGCACGCTGAATATTTGGCTTAACTGGGTGGAACCAGAATGAGCTTTGGTGATCTGCGCTTCATCACTTAGTGGCGACAGGCAGGCCACAAAATCCCGTGTCAGCTTTGCGACTTCTTGCATGCGGGAAGATGGCAGCCCAATCAACGAAGCAATCACGCAAGCCGGCAACGTGAACATCAATTCGTCTGTAGTTTGAGGGAGTCATTGAGGGCCGTGACCACACGTGCCACCATGTCGGCAATGCTCTTCATCTCGATAGATGCCAGTGCGGGCTCAATCACCATTCTTGGGCACCTATGTAGAGCGCCTTCGTTCATACGCATCAACCGACCAAAAACATCTCCGGCGGCGCCCTGTGCAATGGCGGAAGGAGTTGGCTCGTGCAGGGGGCGCACCCGACAATCTGGGCTCTCCAGAACGGCCTTGACCGCTTCGGCCCTACTCGCAATCCATAAGCCAAAAGCTGCATCGAAGAACATTGCTTTCTGTTGCCTGAGGAGGGCGTAGTAACTATAGGGATCGTCATGGGTGGCTGCTTCAAACGGCGTCATTTCCAAGTCCGGCTCACAAAGAACGGTTACTATCTGCCACTTTCCACACTGACGATTCGCTCAGGAACGAAATATGGATTTCCGAGGCAATGAGCTTGCCCTTTCTCGGATCGCCGGCGCTATTGCCGAACCTGCGAGGACGAAAATGCTTTGCGCGCTTATGGATGGTCACGCGCGAACCAGTACCGAAATGGCCGTTGTCGCCGACGTAAGCACGTCCACCGCAAGTGCGCACCTAGCGAGACTCAAAGAGGACGGGTTGCTCAAGCTGCACACGCAGGGACGGCATCGTTATTACAGTTTGGCGGACATACAAGTGGCACAAGCTCTTGAAGCCCTTATGGTGGTTGGCCAAAACGCGAACCCGAAGTTTGTTTCAAACGCCCCTAACCGATTGCAGTTTGCGCGTACGTGTTATGACCACATGGCCGGAACCTTGGCAGTGCGTCTGCATGATCACTTCATCGAGTCAGGTTGGTTGACCATTGCTGACGCTGATGACCGTGCCTATCAACTGACTGATTGCGGCGAAGCAGCGATTGTTGGTATGGATATCGAAATAGCGAAAGTAAAGGCACAGCGGCGCATGTTCGCTTGTTCGTGTCTGGACTGGAGCATGCGGCGTCCTCACTTGGGCGGTGCGCTGGGAGCTGCTTTGCTTCAAGCAGTCCTGAACCGCAAATGGGTTATCCAAGACCTCGATAGCCGGGCACTTGCATTGACGCCCAAAGGGAAAAAGGAGCTATCTGGCCGATTTGGTATCACCTTCGGAGATGCGCAGACGGAGAAAACAGACATAAGAAATATGACATGATTCACTGCTTCGGATTCATCGACGTCATGAGTGTTAACGTCTGCTTTGCGTCGGATGCAGCCCTTGCGCAGGCCCTGCTTTGCCGGCGGATTATGCCAATTAGATTGAACATAATACCCGCTCGTACGCGGCATAGGTGTTACGGCCAAATAGTAATGTCGCGATCCAGCCAAATAGAAATGTCCCGATCACGCCAGGCAGCTAGCCTACCGGCTTTGCAGCCGATGCGGAGCGCTGGGGATGTCAGCCTACGAGCGGATCACGATGA
>NZ_WHOV01000165.1:0-3760 GCF_009765395.1 Pseudomonas sp. BAV 4579
CGACTCCTGCCGAGTGTTTTAACCACGCTGTTGCGTCGACAGGGTGAATCCACAGTCGGTTGTTGTCATCAACTGGTTACGGTTTTGGTATTTTTAGAATCTCGCAGCAATTTCGGCAACCAACGAATGGCTGGATCCTACGTGGAAGCGCTGCTGCGCTTGGCTTTTCCTGAGCCGCCCTTGCCCTTCCCTTTCGATGCTTCAACGCTCACCAGGATCTTGCAGTCTAGGTAGCGGAGGCAGGGCCAGAAGTCGCCGCTCTTGCCCTTCCGCTGCGCCAACTTGCCCTGGCAGAGCAGGCAGGGCGGATCTTCCAGGACCTTGATGTTGAGCGTGGTCTGACGATACTGGGCTACCAGCTTGCCGATCCAGGCGCCTTGCTTGGCGATGAGGTCATCCAGCTGCACGGTGCCGACCTCTATCATGTCCAGGGCCCGCTGCCAGCTGGCTGTAGTGCTTGGGTCGGCCACTGCTGGCTGCGCCGCGGCGATCAGTGATACGCCGGCGTTGGATGCCTGCACTGCCTTGTCCTTCTTGAGCAGAAACTCGTGATAGATCAGCCTCTGGATGATGCTGGACCGCGTGGCATCGGTACCAATGTCAGTGATCTCCTTGAGCTTGGCGGCCAGGTTGGTGGGATCCAATGTCGGGATGATGCTGTGGTGCCCAGTGGTCTTGGGGGCGTTCCACACCCGCGAGCGCTGCGCCGGATCAATACTGGCCAGCACCAGGACAATGGACGGATAGGTCCGGTGGATCGCCTCGAGCACGGCCGACACTTCCGGTAGCATGCTGGTGGGCAGGTAGCCACAGTCGGTCCTGGGATAGGTGGTGGCCTTAGGCCTTAATGTACGCAAATAGTGGTTAGATAAAAATAACTCAGTTCAGATACATTAATTCTGCTTTGGTATCTGGTTATATAATTTTTGATAGCCTTGTGCTACTCGGGTTCTGATTAAGGTAACCAATAGGCGGCCAGTCATACTGTAAAAAAAGCCGCTCATTCGAAAATCGCCGTGCCATCATTGATCCTCTTTTGCTATGAGCTAAAACTTTGGGTGTAGGGAAGTTTGACGAGGTTGAACTAAGCCTACAGATGCCCGGATGACACTAGGGCGTCATTGTCGAGCAGTGGACGTTGTTCGTAGTATCCACAGGCATTTGCCCGCCATCCCAGTCCGTATGGGAACGCTCTTCGATATCACCGGAAGGATATCGAGTCGAGCTGAGGCCCCAAGCCTCCTAAATGGGAATCTTCATCCATGGGATGCATAGGTTCTGCTTGGTTTTCCCGTTGTCATCGGTGATCACATGACTTCCGTCTCAATCGCAGCCCCCGTTTCACACATCCGCCTTCTTGGCGTCTCTTTCCTGTCTCTGGCACTAGTTGCCCCCGTGCAAGCTGGCGTCGATCTAGTAGGACTCAACCTATCCGGCGCTGGTTTCGCACCTCAGGTACTGCCGGGGGTAAACGGCGCTAACTACATCTTTCCAAGCGCAGCTCATTTCCAGCAATGGAAGGCGCATGGTGTCAACTTCGTGCGTTTCCCGATCATCTGGGAGCGGCTGCAGCCGACGCTCAATGGCAGCCTGGACAGTACCTATGCCGCTCTCATCGACCAGACCTTCGCCTATGCCGCCAAGTATGGCGTAAAGGTAGTACTGGATCTGCACAACTATATGAGGTACCGAGGCAATATCATTGGCACTAGCAGCGTGCCCTATAGCGCCTACCAAAATATTATGACTCGTATCGCTACCCGCTGGAGCGGGCAGTCGGCACTCTATGGCTACGACATCATGAATGAGCCGCACGATGCGCTAGCCTATTGGCCCACCGCAGCACAATACGGAATCAACGGGGTGCGGTCCATCGACAACACGAGGCCGATTTTCATTGAGGGCAACGGTTGGGCCAGTAGCTATTATTGGCCGCGCTATAACGACAGCCTGCTTGCTCTCACTGATCCGGCCAACAAACTGATTTTCGAGGCTCATACTTACTTCGATGCTGACGGTGGCGGCGCCTATGCCAATACAGTAACCAGCGTTGATCCTCAGGTAGGAGTGGACCGCGTCAAACCCTTCGTGGATTGGCTTCGCAAGAATAACCGCAAGGGTTACATCGGTGAGGTCGGGGTGCCGGATACTAATAGCGGTTATTATACTGCCCTGGCCAATATGCTGGCCTACCTTAAGACCCGCTGTATCCCTACCACATATTGGGCGGCCGGACCCGGGTGGGGCAACTACGCACTGTCGGTGGAGCCAACCGACGGCGTCACCGCCCGGCCGCAATGGGCAACACTCAAAAGCTATCTCGACAGCAGCACTTGTAGCGTTTTCGGACCGGGTAGCTGAACCGTAAGCCGCTCCTGTGCCCATCGAGCGGAGCGCGCCGTTCGCACTATTGGTGTAGATTGTGCGCTCCTTGCCACGGTATCGCGGGTGGATAACTAACCCAACACTGCGCACAAGGCCTGTGTATGTCGCAATTTTATGAGTGAAATCCCAGATAGGGTGATTGCTGTCCAACGCGATGTCGGCCCGCCCTTTTCCGTTGGAGGACTTGTATGTGATGGCAGTCAGTGAGGCTGTGTGCCAAGTATGCATCATCTCCGGATAACAGCTTTTCTTGACCTTAAGCGATCCCAAAAGCGAATCGAAAAAGTCAATCGGTCGATTTCACGTCTAGTTAGTAATTGTCGTCTCGTTCCAGATGTTTTAAAGCGCTCCCTTGGGTAGCCACTTGCTAATAAACAGTAGGCCTGCTGTACCATTTCGATGGGGGGAGGTGCATCCAACTTCGGATAAGACCCTAACTTTTATAGGTGAGGTGGCAACCATTTTGGAAGTGGCGAGCTGGCGGGACTAATTCATCTAAGGTGTTTGTTGACTAAGAAAGCTGGCGCTAGAATCCGAGACGGAGTCTATAGATATAAAAAAACCGCAGCAGGTGGATGAGCCGACTGTGAAAACAAGGTAGGGTCTCATCATGCAGGCTAGCCACTGCGGAATATCGTGTGTGCTATTGCGCATACCATCCTACTTGCTCGCCGGTCAGTCCGTGGCGGACAGCATTCCCGATGCAGAGCCTCAATCAAGGGCTGAAGCAACTCGTTTAGGTGCGGATGCTTGCGCGGCTGGTACCTAAGTACTTTATCAATATGGGGCGCTCTTGCGATGATTTACTGCAACGTGCATTAACCGTCTGCAAATTAGTTATCCACGTCGGTACGCAGATCTTCGGCGCCGAAAAACTGGCCAGCCCAAGCTGGCAGAGTAGCTGAGTCCGCCTGTCTATTACATAGTACTGAAGCGATCCGTCGTCTCCACCTGCGATTGGTTAAGCAGAGGCAGACGACGGACTAGAGCGGTAAGGTTCAATACGGCACGGCCATAACGGGACCTGACACGCTTCACTCCCTAAGCGGCTGTTGAAGGCTCAACGCTGAGCGGCGAAGCCGGGGCCACCGCCGCCACCGGGACCACCGGGACCACCATGACCGCCGCCACCGCCAGGAGGCATGAACAGCCAGCAACCAGACAGGGACAGGAGGGCAGCCAGCAATGCTACCTTGCAGCTATTAACGAACATCATTTTCTCCTAAAACTAAGGTACTGCTATTTGACACCGGAAAATCGCGGAAATATGTAACTGTAGGTAAAGATTGAGTAATACTGCATCTGAATCAGTTCTACTGCCCGTTGACGTTGACGTTGACGTTGACGTTGACGTTGACGTTGACGTTGACGTTGA